>JBLHMX010000010.1:0-26524 GCA_047622625.1 Paracoccaceae bacterium
TCTACAACCTCTGGAAATGTAACCGACGACATCATCACGCAGTATCTGGAATTACATTCCTCTAAATGATGCTACCGGCGTCAGCCGGTAGTCCTTCACTTCTCCTGTTGGATATGGTTGCGGGTTATTAAATCAGCCCCGAAGTACCGAGCACGAAAAGAATATAGATCATCGAAAGCGATCCCATACCAAAACCAATTAGTCGGGCGTAAGGGATGCCGGTGTAATATAGGATGCCAAAAAGCGCCCGGCCGATCACATAGATCAATGCGGCAGTCTCTGCGCCGCTATGCTCAAGGCCCAAAATGGCCGCAGCAGCAAATACTGGCACCGAATAGGCCGCCGATTCAACTTGGTTGCCATAAGCGTTTTTAATCCGTTGCGCCAAAGGCGAAAACTTTGCGGATGCTTTATCGCGGTTCGCCGACCAACCGTATGCAAAACCTTGCGTGGCGTACATAAAGTTAACTTCAACGAACAGCATGACAAAAGTCATTAGCCCGATACAGTAAAGTGCGGTTGTATATTCCATTTTTGAGTTCCCTCTTTTCATCTGAACGATTAGCCGATCACACCATGCGCGGTAAAAATCGGCTATTGATCAGGATGTAACAATCGTTACAGTAATTGTAAAGAACGAAATGTACGGTGGAATCGTTGCATGCGAAATGGATTGCGGTGATACGTAGATGAAACCTGAAACAGACTGTGACAATGGCCGAAACATCTATTCAAAACGTTGCAGGCGCAGGAAGCGGGGAACTGTCCGTTCGGGCGCGGTTGATTCTTGCGGGGCGGACAGAATTTTCTGAAAAGGGGTTCAGCGGCGCATCTGTACGCATGATCTGCAAAAGGGCCGAAACCAGCTCGAACATGATCCACCACTATTTCGGATCAAAGCAGGGATTGTACGATGAGATTCTTTCAAGCTTCTCGGAACGAGTGTTCATGGTGCCGATTCGAATCATTCGCGAGCCCGCCAAAAGCCGTGAACATCTAGAGGCCCGACTAGAGTTTTTTGTTGAAGAAACTTTGGAGGCGTTAATCGCCCAAGCTGACATTTACCGGCTTGTCGTTCGCGAGCAGGTAATTTTTGAACCCTTTGTCAAATACAACGAGCAGCTTGTTAAATTTTTGGACGCATCCAAGAAATCCGGGTTTGTTCGTGAAGATTTAGATTCTGAAATGTTGACCGGTTTGATTTTGGATCGACTTGGAAATCAGGTTCTGTTTGCGCCGTGGATGGAAGAAATCGATGGCAAAAGTGTTTTGTCAGACGAGACCTATAAACGCAGATGGCTAAAAGCAAATACAGATCTAATCTTGCATGGCATTGTTTCAACCAAGTAAAATAGTTACTGCCCGGCCAGCCGGAAAGGCAACAAAGCGACTGACGCCCGATACCAACGGATGATTTTTTTGCGTTCTTCATCTTCGATAAAGGTCACATTCGCTGGCGGCATGGCCGAAGTAATGCCCGCATGAATATAAATCAGTTTTGCAGCTTTTGTGATGTCTTTCGTAGTTTCTAAAAGCAATCCGTTTGGTGGGCGATGTACGCCTTCATAAAACGGTTCGCGCGCGTGACAAATCGAACAGCGACCAAGTATGATATCCTGAACCTCGTCAAAACCAATTGCACCCGCGAAGACCTGTTCGGTTTTAGTCAGGGGAAGGTCCTGAACTGTTTCGACATCTTGATAAAGCGGTCGTGTCGATATCCACATAATCAAAATAAATAGAATTACCGTCGCCATCCAAGTCCAAGTTGGATTGCCGTTTCGCGCGTGTTTGGTGTTGAAATAATGGCGGATCGTGACCCCCATTAAGAAAACTAAGCCGGCAATTATCCAGTTAAAGTCTGACGCGAAAGCTAGTGGGTAATGATTTGATAACATTAAGAAAATAATTGGAAGCGTCAGGTAGTTATTATGCATTGATCGCAACTTGGCGATCTTGCCGTACTTCGCGTCAGGGGTGCGACCCTCCTGCAAGTCTTTCACCACAATGCGTTGGTTCGGCATAATAATGAAAAATACATTTGCAGTCATGATCGTCGCCGTAAAAGCACCCAGATGCAGCAATGCTGCGCGGCCCGTGAACACCTGATTGTAGCCATAAGCCATAGCAACCAGCAGGACAAACAGCAGCACCATTAACAGGGTCGGCCTTTCGCCAAGACCGCTTTTGCACAGAAAATCATAAACAAGCCAGCCGATGGTAAGCGAGCCACCAGAAATCAGGATTGCCTGCCAAACCGACAAATCCGCCTTGGTTAAATCGATCAGGTATAGTTCGGCGCCAGCCCAATAAACGACCATCAAAAGAGCAGCGCCGGAAAGCCAGGTCATGTAGCTTTCCCACTTAAACCAAGTCAAATGATCGGGCATTAGTTCGGGTGCAACCAGATACTTTTGAATGTGGTAAAATCCACCGCCATGAACTTGCCATTCTTCACCATGAGCACCAGCTGGCAGGCTTGGCGTTTTGCGCAATCCAAGATCAAGCGCGATGAAATAAAAGGACGAGCCAATCCAAGCAATACCGGTGATCACGTGCAGCCAACGGGTTGCGAATCCCAGCCATTCCCAGATGATTACCATTTCAAACATCGCACTCTCCTAAACCAATTTCGACCACTCTAGCGGAGCATCCTATTATCCTGTATAAGACAAAAAAGACCAGCACCATCAAAAATAACCGAAGAATGGGCCGCAACCCAATATGTCCTATCTCGACAATATCCGAACTTTTGTGCGCGTTTATGAAATGGGCAATATGTCTGCAGCCGCGCGGGATCAAAGGATTTCGCCTGCCGTCGCCTCTGCCCGAATGTCCCAACTTGAAGGCCACTTGAATGCGCGCTTGTTTCAGCGAACAACACGAATGTTAAAGGCGACCGAACAGGGAGAAACATTTTACGCTGGGGCGTGCCGGATTATTGAGGCAGTTGAGCAAGCTGAAGCAGAAATCAGCGACATCACGCAAACCCCGCGTGGATCTATCTATGTGGCTGCGCCGCTTGGTATCGGGCGGCGGTTGATCGCGCCCGCCGTGCCGGATTTCAAAGTTCAATATCCGCTGATTGACGTGCGTTTGCGCCTGTCAGATCGCGGCGTTGATGTGACTGCCGAAGGGCTGGATGTGGCTTTCTTTTTGGGAAACCCCGAAGATTCAAACCTTAGAATTCGCAAGATCACGGACTGCAGTCGGGTTCTTTGTGCAGCGCCAAAATACCTGAAGGAACGTGGAGAACCTGCGAAACCGGATGATTTGACTGGTGATAGTCACGACTGTCTGAACTTGCGTTTTCCCGGTGCGACCGAATTCCAATGGCCGCTTGAAACCAGTGAAGGCGTGCGAAAAATTGCTGTGACTGGCCCCTACGAATCCGATGACGGTGATGTTTTGACCGGTTGGGCGCTGGCAGGCCACGGAATCATTCTAAAGCCGCTGTTTGAAGTAAAACATCATTTGGATTGCGGCGAACTGGTCGAGGTGTTAAAAAATAACCCGCCAATATCGATCCAAATGGCGTGTCTTTATACACACAGACGCCATCAAGATCCTAAAACCCGTCTGTTCATTGATTTTATGGCTGGGCGCGTTAGCGATGCGTTAAATCTGGACTAGCTTCCTCGATATGTCGAATAGCCAAACGGTGAAAGCAACAGTGGCACGTGGTAATGGCGGGCCTCGGACATGCCGAAGCGGATTGGAATGTCTGACAGAAACAGGGGCTTTGCTGTGCTTGAACCAGATTGGCGGAGGTAGTCACCGACACGGAAAATCAGTTCGTACTCACCGATTTCAAATTCAGTTTCTGGCAAAATATGTTGGTCAGTGCGCCCATCGTCATTTGTGACAAGTGAGCGGATGAAGCTGCGTTCGGAGTCAGAAATGCGATATAGGTCAATCGGAATTCCCATCGCAGGGCATCCGTTTGCTGTGTCCAAAACGTGGGTTGTCAGGTAGCCGGGCATCATATTCCTCCGATACAGGGTTTGCTGTTTGTACCCATAATTGGTAGCTGGGCGTGCAAACATGTCAATCTATAGGAAACTCTTTCAATAAATGGTTGAAAGTAATCCCTATTCATGTGCTGTATGGACTAATTCAAGACCGGTCGGAAGGGGGCAGAGAATTTGACCAGATATCCCCGCGACCTAACTGGCTATGGTGAAAACCCCGTTGATCCGAAATGGCCAAACGGTTCGAAGATCGCCGTGCAGTTTGTCATAAATTATGAAGAAGGCGGCGAGAATAATATCTTGCACGGTGATCAGGCGTCCGAAGGGTTTTTGTCAGAAATCGTGGGGGCCGCACAATGGCCTGGCCAACGTCATTGGAACATGGAAACAATTTATGAATACGGTGCGCGGGCAGGTTTCTGGCGTTTGCACCGATTGTTCAACGAGCTTGAAATTCCAACAACGGTTTATGGTGTCGCAACAGCGCTTGCCCGCAGCCCGGCACAAGTACGCGCGATGCAGGATTCTAACTGGGAAATTGCCAGTCACGGATTGAAATGGATCGAATACAAAGATTATTCACCCGCCGATGAGCAGGCAGATATGGCCGAAGCAATTCGTTTACATACCGAAGTAACAGGCGCACGACCCACCGGATGGTATACGGGTCGGTGCTCGGAAAATACTGTCAGGCTGGCGGCCGAAGAAGGCGGGTTTGACTATGTTTCAGACAGCTATGCCGATGACTTGCCGTATTGGGCACGTTATGGCGGCAGCGATCAATTGGTCATCCCTTACACGCTTGATAGCAACGACATGCGGTTTGCGTCACCTCAAGGGTTCAATTCTGGTGATCAGTTTTTTACCTATCTGAAAGACAGCTTTGATGCGCTTTATGCCGAAGGCGTGGCAGGGTCTGCTAAAATGTTATCAATCGGCTTGCATTGCCGCCTTGTTGGCCGCCCTGGTCGCGTGATGGCGTTGCGTAGGTTTATGGAATACGCCAAGTCCCATTCGGATGTTTGGTTTCCGCGGCGCATGGATATTGCTAAGCACTGGCATGAAAATCATCCACCACAGAATTTTGCACGGCCGTCTGAAATGAACCGCAATGAATTCGTCGCCGCCTATGGTGGTGTGTTTGAACACTCCGCCTGGATTGCAGAAGGTGCGTTTGATTTGGAACTTGGGCCAGCCCATGACACGGTTGTTGGTTTACATTCGGCTCTAGCACGTGTTTTCCGTTCTTCCAGCGAAACAGCGCGTTTGAAAGTTCTAAACGCGCACCCTGATCTTGCTGGGAAGCTGGCGCAAGCAAATCGTTTAACAGACGAGTCCACGGCCGAGCAAGCAGGCGCTGGGTTGGATAGCCTGACCGATGCAGAGCGCCAGAACTTTGGTGACTTGAACGAACGCTATACTAGGAAACATGGTTTTCCGTTTATTATTGCCGTACGCGACAATACCAAAACATTGATTACCGATGCATTTGAACGGCGAATAGAAAACGATCGCGATACAGAATTTGCCGAAGCTTGTAAGCAAGTTGAACGCATTGCTGAACTGCGCTTGCATGAATTGTTGCCGTCATGACGCTTTCGCTAACACCAAAGCCAATCACAGCCGCAGCTTTCGCCGCATATGGCGATTTACTGACGCTTAAAGCTATACCAGACCTGTTGATAAACGAGGGCATGTGCGGGCGTCACCACGATCTTGCTAAACTGGATTTCGCAGGAGGGTCTGGAGGGATCAGCCTGTTTGACGCAAACTTGCGATCTTTCCCGCACGCTGTAACGCTGGTTGAAAGGCATCCTTTGGGCAGCCAGGCATTCATTCCGATGAGCCTTACCAGCTTTTTGGTAGTGGTCGCCGATGATGAGGACGGTACGCCAAACAACTTGCAAGCCTTTCTGACAGCACCCGGACAGGCGATCAATTTGCATCGCGGTGTATGGCACGGTGTGCTGGCCCCACTTGAATCCCCCGGATTGTTCGCAGTAGTGGATCGTATCGGGTCTGAAAAGAACCTTGAAGAATTCTGGTTTGATGAGCCTTACACGGTTATTGAACCTTGAATACCTAGCCGACAATAAGAAGCGGCTTAACTGGGACAGCTTAGGGAGTATATCAAATGGCTGACAATTCTATCGGGACAGCAGAACAACTGCGCGATCCTAATTACACACCACCACTGATGACTGCGGTGCCGTTGGGCATTCAACATGTCATGGCGATGTTCGTATCAAACGTAACGCCCGCGATTATCATCGCAAGTGTTGCAGGTTTCGGCTTTGGCGCACCGGGCGCTGACATTCCGACGCTGATCTATCTGATTCAGATGGCGATCTTGTTTGCTGGTGTTGCAACGCTGATCCAAACAATCGGCATGGGCCCTGTTGGTGCAAAGTTGCCAATCGTACAAGGCACAAGCTTTGCGTTTTTGCCGGTAATGATCCCCGCAATGGTTGGGGCCGGTACTGCTGGATTAGCTGGTCTTATGACAGGTGTTATCATTGGTGGCTTGTTCCACTTCTGTCTTGGCTTTTTCGTGGGCCGTATTCGCTTTGCTTTGCCACCATTGGTTACGGGTTTGATCGTCTTGATGATTGGTCTTGCGCTGATTAAAGTTGGCATTGAATACGCGGCTGGTGGTGCTGGAGCATTCAACATGTCTAAACCTACTTGGGGCAGCGCCTCAAATTGGTTTCAGGCAGGCATCGTTATTGTAGTGACCTTAGGTCTGAAATTCTTCACGCGTGGAATGCTTTCAGTAGCAGCCGTGCTTGTCGGGCTAGTCGTTGGTTATATCGTCGCTTACTTTATGGGTGATGTCACCCTTAGTAGTGTCGGTCGCGCTGGATGGTTCCAATTGCCAAGCCCATTTAAGTTTGGGTTTGAAATAAATTGGGCGATAATCATCGGCATGTGTTTAATGGCCTTTATCTCGGCGATTGAAACAGTCGGGGATGTTTCTGGCATCACCAAAGGTGGCGCAGGTCGCGAAGCAACTGATGAAGAAATCACCGGCGCAACTTTCGCTGACGGTTTGGGTTCAGCAATTGCTGGCGTTTTCGGCAGCTTGCCAAACACATCGTTCAGTCAGAACGTTGGACTTGTTGCAATGACAGGTGTGATGTCACGCCATGTGGTTACAATTGGTGCCATATTCCTAATCATCTGCGGATTGATCCCTAAGGTTGGCGCAATCATCCAGTCTGTGCCTATTCAAGTGCTGGGCGGTGGCGTGATTGTTATGTTCGGTATGGTTGCGGCTGCGGGTGCATCTATGTTGTCTGACGTAAAATGGAACAGTCGGAACATGGTTATTTTTGCGGTGTCCTTGTCTGTCGGACTTGGCCTGCAACAAGTGCCTGATGCTATGGCCTTCCTTGGTAACACACCAAAGATCTTGCTGACATCCGGCCTATTGCCGGCAGCGTTCATAGCAATTGTGCTAAACTTGGTGTTGCCTGAAGAAATTGGCTAGAACAGACGATTGTTCAGAATAAAAACTTTGGGGGAATGGCCGCGTGCCTTTCCCCCTTTTTCTATCCGTATGTTGAAACGGACGAGCCTGCCAAAGCCGCCATATTCAATAGCCCGCGCACTGTAATTGCGGGTGTTACGATATGGGCCCGGTTGCCCATGCCCATCAAAATGGGTCCAACTTCTAGCCCGTCCGCAACAGATTTCAGAATGTTCCGGGCAACCCCAGCAGCATCCGTATTGGCATAAACTAAAACATTAGCTTTGCCTGTTAAACGCCCATCAGGAAACAATCTTTCGCGTAATTCGGGATCAAGTGCTGCGTCTGTATGCATCTCGCCCTCATATTGAAAATCACGCTCTTCTTTATCGAGAATTGCTAACGCACCACGCATTGCCCGACCTGATGCACTATCAAGATTGCCAAACTGGGAGCCCGAACAAAGCGCCACCTTTGGTTCAACTCCAAAGCGACGTACATGTCGTGCAGCGGCGATCACGGTGTCCGCAATTTGTGCCGAAGTTGGTTCGATATGAATGTGCGTGTCAGCGACAAACAGTGGCCCCTTATCCAAAATAATCAGCGATACAGAACCGATGGCATGTAATTCTTCATCAGCTAGAACTTGCTGCACGTAATTCAAATGCCAGCGATATTCACCAAATGTGCCACAGATCATTGTGTCAGCATCGCCGCGAACGACCGCAACGGCGGCAATCGCCGTGGTGTTCGTGCGCAAGATTGCCTTGGCCAAATCTGGCGACACACCTCGCCGCCGCATAATAACGTGATAACTTGTCCAGTATTCGTGAAACCGCACATCGCTTTCCGGGTTAATCAGCTCAAAATCAACATTCGGTTTAATCGTCAGACCAGCGGCCGCAATCCGGTTTTCTACAACTTCGGGGCGCCCGATAAGGATAGGTGTATCCTGGGCCTCTTCCACCATTGCTTGGGCGGTTCGCAACACAATTTCATTCTCGCCTTCAGCAAAAATGATCCGGCGTTTTGAATTGGCAGCGGCTTCAAAAACAGGCCGCATGATAAGCGATGATTTGAAAACTTGCGCTTCTAGGTCAGCGCGATAGGCCGTGAGATCAATTTTTTTGGTTGCGACACCGCTATCCATTGCAGCCTTAGCAACGGCGTAAGCTATCGTTGGCAATAGGCGGGGATCGAACGGTTTGGGGATCAGGTAATCAGGGCCAAAAGTCAGCGTTTCACCTTTATAGGCAAGTCCGACTTCGGCCGATGTGATTTCGCGCGCCAACCCAGCGATTGCGTCAACGCAGGCCAGTTTCATTTCGTCATTAATATCGGTCGCACCAACATCCAGAGCACCGCGGAAAATGAACGGAAAACACAAAACGTTATTCACCTGGTTGGGAAAATCAGAGCGCCCAGTAGCAATCAGGGCATCTGGATTACCTTTGCGCGCCTCTTCCGGCATGATTTCAGGTGTTGGGTTCGCCAGCGCAAAAATGATTGGCTTCGGTGCCATGCTGGCCACCATTTCGGCGGTTAAAAGACCTGGGCCGGACACACCAAGGAACAGATCAGCGCGGACCATCGCTTCTTCAATTGTGCGCAAAGTTGTATCTTGTGCGAATTCCGCTTTTTCTGCCGATAGATCGTTACGCGAGCTGTGCACAACACCCTTACTATCCAGCATCAGGATATTTTCGTGCGGTACGCCCATCGTTTTGAACATTTTTAGGCAGGCAATGCCAGCAGCGCCTGCGCCAAGTGCCACGACTTTGATGTCTTTGATGTTTTTGCCCGATACGCGCAAAGCATTTGTTGCCGCGGCTGAGGCGACAATTGCTGTGCCGTGCTGGTCATCGTGAAAAACGGGAATATTCATGCGCTCGCGGCACAGGCGTTCGACAATAAAGCATTCGGGTGCCTTGATGTCCTCAAGGTTGATCGCGCCAAAGGTCGGCTCAAGCCGGGCCACGAGATCCGCCAATTTTTCAGGATCAGTTTCGTTAACTTCAATGTCAAAACAATCAACACCAGCAAATTTCTTGAACAGAACGGCCTTGCCTTCCATCACCGGTTTTGACGCCTGCGCGCCAATGTCGCCAAGACCTAAAACTGCGGTACCGTTAGAAATAACGGCAACAAGATTTCCTTTGGCCGTATATCGCAGAGCGTCACTTGGGTTTTTTTCGATCTCAAGGCAAGCATCGGCGACGCCGGGGGAATAGGCATATGACAGGTCACGCCCAGTGGTCATGGGCTTTGTTGCGCGGATTTCCAGCTTACCGGGTTTGGGGAATTCGTGGTAATTCAGCGCCGCTTGGCGTGCAGTTTCTGTAGCTTTATCGTCTTGTGTCATGTCTTACTCCAATTTAAATCTTGCGGCCATCAGCTGAGCCATATCTAGACCTCGGCAAGGAATCCCCATTCATTGTCATACCAGCCAAACAGCCAGAGTAAACCGCCGACTGAAACTGACGTTGGCGCGCCGCTAAGATTTGGCTTTCAGATTGCGCCCGAAAGTCACTTGAAACCAGGGGTTGATTGGTCCAACCGATCATTTTCCCACCGTTTGTGACGGCCTTTAAAGCCTGATTTGCGTGGGCCACTGGCACGGCTTACTGACCTCGACCTAGTAATTCATTTGGCCATCCTAGAAAAGTATCATTCGCCGCGAGGTTGAGCACAAGGCCAATGCTCAGGGGCGGTACCTTTAGAAATCGACTTCTGTCGCAACGCCCCGTGCTATGGCCAGTTCAACCACTGATGAGGCCACAGCCAAATCTTGCAATCCAACGCCAGTGCCATCGAATAGTGTAACCTCGTCTTGGGATGTGCGCCCCGGGTGGTCACCATTGATAACTGCACCCAGCTCATTGATTACGGTCTTTTCGATTAAACCGCTTGAAATCGCATGCTGGCATTCACCTATGGTAACAGATTGTGCGACCTCGTCGGTAAATAGGGTGGCCCGCGCCACTAACGCAGCATCGACTTCTTGCTTGCCTTTGGTGTCGGTGCCCATACAAGCGATGTGTGTGCCGCCTTTGACTTGGTCGTTCATCAGGATCGCATCGAAACTTGACGTGATAGAAATGATGACATCTGCCTGTTCGCCAAGTCGATCCAAAGAAACCGTTTCAAATGGTAGGCCAAGCTTTTCTGACAAATTCTTCAACCGACTTAACTTTTCGGGATGCAGATTCCATCCGATCACACGCTCAAAGTCACGCTGTTCGAGGGCAGCTTGCATTTGAAACGTAGATTGATGCCCAGCGCCAATCATACCCAAAACCTTGGCGTTCTTTGGTGCCAAATGTTGGATCGAAACCGCCGATGCGGCTGCAGTCCGCAACGCCGTCAAAAGATTGCCGCCAACGGCTGCTTTCACTTTTCCGGTATCCGCATCAAACAGAAAGATCGTTGATTGATGATTAGTTAAACCCTTGTCCATATTGCCCGGCCAATAGCCGCCGGATTTCAGGCCAAGTGCAAGTCCGGCGCGATCAAAACCCGATTTGAAACCGTATAATGCATCGGCATGTCCAATTGCTTCGCGGATGACTGGAAAGTTATAAGCGTCACCGCGCGACATGGCCGCGAACACCTGTTCCACAGCAGTAAATGCATCTGCGCGACCGATCAAATCAGCGATCGTATTTTCGGGAACAATAATCATATCAATATGCCTTACCACGGGCCGAAACTGGCCAAACTGTTTCTACTTTGCCGCCACGAACGCCCACATACCAGTCGTGAACGTTACAAGTTGGATCACAATGCCCCGGCACAAGCCGCAGCTTGTCGTTAACCTTCAAAACCCCTTCAGGGTCACCGACGACACCATGTTCATCCGAGCATTTCAGGTATTCGACGTTGTCATTCCGCCCATAAACCGTTGGCAAGCCACTGTCGACTGACTGGGCCTTTAGGCCGGCATCGACAATTGCCTTGTCAGACTTGGAATGGCTCATGACACTGGTCAGAATGAACAGCGCATTTTCCCATTCACCATCGTCTATCCGTTTGCCATCTTTATCAAGAATGCGACCATAATCCGCATCCATAAATGCGTAGGAGCCACATTGAAGTTCGTTGAACACGCCCGAATTTCCCTCGAAGTAATAAGAGCCTGTGCCGCCGCCGCCAACGATATCACATTCCAGACCCTGCGCCTTTAACGCTGTGATCGCATCGGCAACCATAGCCACCGCAATGTCGATTTTCGCTTCGCGATCTTTGTACAGATCCAAATGCTGCATCGCGCCTTGATAGGCTTGGATGCCCCCAAATTTTAAACCATCCGCAGCGTCAATCAGTTTGGCGATGTTCACCACGTCTTGGCTGGTGGTCACGCCACAACGGCCTGCACCGCAGTCGATTTCGACCAATGCTTCGATTTGCGTGCCATGCTTTTGCGCAGCAGCCGCCAGATCAGCAACGTTTTCCGGGTCATCTACACAAACCAAAATACGCGCACCATGCTTTGGCAACCCTGCCAAACGGTCGATTTTGGCAGCGTCGCGAACTTGATTAGAGACCATCACGTCCTTTACACCGCCACGAACAAACACCTCGGCTTCGGAAACCTTTTGGCAACATACACCGACAGACCCGCCCAAAGTTTCCTGTAGTTTCAGCACATCAACAGACTTGTGCATTTTGCCATGCGCGCGGTGACGCACACCCATTTGCCGGCACAGGTCGCCCATTTTCTTGATGTTGCGATCCAGTGCATCCAAATCCAAAACAAGACTAGGCGTTTGAATATCAGCCTCGTTCATGCCGGGTTTTGCCGGAATATCATAGCCAACATCATAGCTTGAAAAGTCTGTAATAGCGTTCATTTTCATCACTCCAGTTTAGGATTTCAACCAAGGCAGCAGATCAAGATCGACATTGCCGCCCGTAAGTATCACGCCAACGCGCTTGCCGGCGAAGGTGTCTTTGTGTTTAAGGATCGTCGCCAAAGGAACCGCAGACGAGGGTTCAACAACAATTTTCATCCGCTGCCAAATCAACTTCATAGCGGCGATAATTTCTTGCTCACCGCAAGTCAGTATTTCGGTGACGTGGTTTGAAACGAAATGCCAGGTCAAGTCTTTCAGCGGCACTTTTAGACCATCAGCAACGGTGTTTGGTGCGTCATCTGCAATGATATGACCCGCCTTAAACGACCTTGCAGCATCATCTGCCTGATCCGGTTCAGCGGCGAATATTTGAACTTTTGGCGCAAGATTTGATAAGGTCAAACAAGTGCCGGAAATCATGCCACCACCGCCAATTGGCGCAATAACTGCATCCAAATCGCCCACTTGTTCATTCAATTCGTGTGAACATGTGCCTTGTCCCGCTATAACCCGTGGGTCGTTGTAGGGATGCACAAACTCGGCTCCGGTGTTTGATTGAACTTCGGCGAAAACCTGTTCTCGACTAGATGTTGATGGCTCACACTCAGTGATGATCCCGCCATATCCACGCACAGCGTCCTTTTTGGCTTGGGGTGCGGTCCTTGGCATAACGACGTGACATGGAATGCCCCTTCGACCAGCTGCATATGACAAACTGAGTGCATGGTTTCCTGACGAATGGGTGGTTACGCCTTCCTCAAGCATTTCATCCGAAAGACCGAAAACCGCATTTGATGCGCCTCGTACTTTGAAAGCCCCGGCCTTTTGGAGGTTCTCGCACTTAAAAAACAGCTCGGCATTTGTGAGCTGGTTCAGATAGGTCGAGGTTAATACCGGTGTGCGATGAATATATGGCGCAATGCGTTCTTGGGCGGTCAGCATATCGTTAAGTGTGGGAATATACATGATCTTTCCTTACCAAGACATTGTGCGCGAATTAGCAATTTGATTTTGGCGATAGTGCTCTTGCGCGGCGGCAACGCCAGAACCCAGCTTTATATCGAGTCCCAAATCGGCCATACACATTTCAGCTGTGGCAATGCCCGACAAAGCCATAACGTCAGTTAAGCTGCCCAAATGGCCGATGCGGAAAACCTTACCGGCAACTTCGCCAAGTCCGACACCGAAAGCCACGCCATATTTATCGGCGGCGTGGGTAACGATGTTAGTAGCGTTGAAGCCTTCGGGCGTAACGATTGCACTGACGGTATCAGAATACAAATCAGGCGATTGAGCGCAAAGCACCAACCCCCAAGCGCCAACTGCCGCGCGAATGCCCGACGCAATACGTGTGTGACGCGCAAAGACGTTTTCCAGCCCTTCATCAAGCAACATTTCAGTGGCCAGTTTCAGGCCATTCATCAACCCAACGGCTGGCGTGTAGGGGTAACCGTTATTGGCATAGCCCGTACGCATGTCGCGAATATCAAAGAATGTACGCTGCAATGTCGCCGTTTCAAGCGCCGCGATTGCCTTGGGGCTAAAGCCAATTATCGCCAAGCCCGCTGGCAGCATAAAGCCCTTTTGCGAACCCGTAATGGCAATATCCACGCCCCATTCATCCATGCGGAAATCCATTGATGCGATGGAACTTACCCCGTCAACAAACAACATGGCCGGATGATTGGCGGCGTCCAATGCCGCGCGTACTGCCGCGATATCGGATTTGACACCGGTTGCGGTTTCGTTGTGCGTTGCCAACACAACCTTTATTTCATGCGCGGTGTCGGCGGTGAGAACCTCTTGGTATTTATCCACAGGAATCCCCTCACCCCAAGGGGCTTGGATTACATGTACATCCAGCCCGTGACGGGTACACATATCGATCCAGCGATGGCTAAACATGCCGTTTCGTGCGGCCAGTATTTTGTCGCCAGCGGATAACGTGTTGGTCAGTGCTGTTTCCCAACCGCCCGTGCCGGTTGAGGGGAAAATAAAGATTTCGGCGGTTTGGCTTTTCAGGATTGTCTTCACGCCTGCAAGTGCGGGATGCAAGATCTCGCCAAACAAGGCCGAGCGATGATCGATGGTCGGCATGCTAATGGATTTGCGCAATATTTCCGGAATGTTTGTCGGGCCGGGGATGAATACAGGGTTTTGAAAGCTCATTTTATGCTCCTGAACGAGTGTGTTACGTCAGGGTAACCGCCAACTTGGGTTGGTGCAATTTTTTCGGATTTTCACATAAACCCGTCTGTTTCACAGAAATATGGTTTAAAAACAAAAGGTTGCTTTTTTCACTGGTCAAAAACTATTTTCAAGTTTATGAGAAAACATCCACAAGTTATTACGGGAAATGGAATAATGCCCAAGGAAATTCGCACTCGTGGGCGGCCCAGGATTAGCCACACGAATGGGCCAGCCTCAAAAATTCAATCGCTGGATCGGGCGCTCGATGTGCTTGAAACACTGTCGGAACTTGGTGGCTTGACGCTGTCGCAAGTTGCCAGTGAACTAAAACAATCGCCTTCGACCGTTTACCGCGTTTTAACCACGCTAGAGGCGCGCCAAATTGTTGAAGTCGATCAGACAACCCAAACCTGGCAAATCGGGCCTGCAACTTTTCGACTCGGCTCGAACTTTTTGCGCCGCGAAGGGCTGTTGGAACGCAGTCGGCCGATCATGCGCCAATTGATGGAAGCCACTGGTGAAACGGCGAATTTAGGGATTGAGCGTCAAGGCTTGGTTCTATTCGTTAGTCAGATTGAAACCCAGGAAACTATACGCGCCTTTTTCCCGCCCGGAACCCAAGCGCCGATGCATTCGTCAGGTATTGGCAAGGCGTTATTAGGGCAGTTTTCCGAAAACCGTCTAGCACGGCATTTGCGACGGCATTCGCTAGAGGGGTTCACCCACCAAACAATTACTGAGCCAGATAATTTGAGAGCGGAACTTAAGCGCATCAGAAATCAAGGTTACGCTTTTGACAATGAAGAACGTGCATCAGGAATGCGCTGCGTTGCCGTGCCGGTGATCGATCAATATGGCGAGGCGGTGGCTGGTATTTCGGTATCTGGCCCGATCAACCGAATGTCTTTGGTGGATATTCCTGAGATTGCCAAAAAGGTAATCGACGCAGCGGGCGATTTGTCCACGCAGTTAGGATCGCCAACTTAGGATTGTCCGGATTTGGTTCATGGCCCTGTTTTTTGCACAGGGTTGGTTAGCTGAGTTAGTGAGTCGGATGACTGGTTTGAGCCCAACTATCCTTAGTAAATGGGAGCTCATTCCGGGTGATCGACCCAAAGCCGCCTTCTTAAGCTAATCCAGCCAAAGCCCCGTGCGTTTAAGTTCGCTATCGACAAATGGCTTTTCTGGATTATCCGCAATGTCCGCAAGAAGATTGCGGGCTAAGATGAGTTCTTTGATTCTATTGTCTACTTCAACGACCTTATCACGAAGGACTTTGGATCTGTCTTCACGGCTGATTGTGTCCGACATGAGCTTGTCTAAGGTCTCGGGCAATTCGCCAAGTCGAAAATGAAGCCGCTTGGCCAATGCAATAATCGACAGCCGTTCCAGTGTTGTGTCATCATAGTCGCGATAGGTCTTAGACCCCGCGGTCACAGGGTAAGAATGTAAAAGACCAAGCCGTTCATAATATCTAATTCCATCTTTAGACAATCCGGCCCGCCGCGCGACTTCACCTATAAACATTGTTTACCTCCGATTTGGGTATTGACTGTGGGGTATACTCAACAGGTTAAGGTACAGCGAATCAAATCAAAAAGGATCGTATTATGCGGGTTTTCACAGTGATATTCATCTTCTTCGTAAACGGTGCCTTTGCCCAAGAGGTGACACCGAGAAACGGAATTGAACTTAACCCCAGTTTGGGGGAAGAGATTGGTTTTGTTTTTCAATCTTGGATGAGCCCGCACCAAGAAGGAGGGGAAGAACAAGACACACCCTCGCTTGTTCCATCGGTATTCAAATCCACTGCGCCGAGTATTGATCGGGCGGACCGCCAGTCGAGCGGACACGGCACTCTGGCTTTCTCACAAGACCTAAGCCGGGCATACGCCCATGTGAAGATTGAGGGCGTTAATGCAGAAGAGATTGTTATGTTTCATATCCATTGTGGCAGGCCCGGTCAGCTTGGCCCGATCCTTGTGGATTTTGGACTTAAGAACAACTTGAGTGATCTTTTTGCGGACGGTCAAATGTCGGTCGAAATCACAAATGAGGATATTGTTGCTGCGAAAGAGCACGGACATGGGCTTGTGGCTGCTTTCACGGCAGGTTGCCCAATTACGCCAGCAGTTCCCTTCGACAAAGTTGTTACCGTTGCAGGGATGGCCCAGATCGCTTTTGGGCGGGAACTCTACTTTAATCTCCACACAAAGAGTCAGACTTTCTTTGGCGACATCCGGGGTCAAATCCATCCTGTGGAGTGAGTTTGAACTTCGATCTTATCCAGCCACACTAGCTCAGCTTCATATGCCGGTTCACATCTTTATAAAGCAAATACCGAAATGGCCCGGGGCCACCCGCATAACAGGCCTGTGGGCAAAAAGCCCGCAGCCACATGAAGTCACCGGCTTCGACTTCAACCCAGTCCTGATTAAGCCGGTAAACCGCCTTACCTTCCAGAACATATAGGCCGTGTTCCATGACATGGGTTTCAGCAAACGGGATCACGCCGCCGGGTTGAAACGTCACGATATTGACGTGCATATCGTGGCGTAGATCCGCAGGATCGGTAAAGCGTGTAGTTGCCCAAACGCCGTCGGTGTCGGGCATTTCGGTTTGCGCGACGTCTTGATCGCTGGTGACAAAGGCGTCGGGCTCGTCCAGTCCTTCGACGGCTTGATAGGCTTTGCGGATCCAATGGAATTTCGCGTTTGCGCCTGACTTATTGCGCAATGTCCAATTTGCAGACGGCGGCAGAAAGGCATATCCGCCTTCGTTCAATTCGTGTGGCTGCCCATCGATCGTTATGCTAATTGTGCCTTCCACCACGAATAAAACCGCTTCGGCGTTGGGATCAGAGTCGGGGTAATCACTGCCACCATCTGGGGCGACTTCCATGATGTATTGCGAGAACGTTTCGGCGAAACCTGAAAGGGGACGAGCTAAAATCCACGCGCGAGTGCCTGTCCAGAACGGTAAAGACGAGGTCACAATATCGCTCATCGTGCCTTTTGGGATTACGGCATAAGCCTCGGTAAACATCGCCCGATCAGTCAGGATTTGTGTTTGCGGCGGCAATCCACCAGAGGGCGCATAATAGGGCTTGTCTGACATTTTGAACTTTCAATTCCGGCAATAGATGTTTGGCTCACTATCTCGCGGGTCTGATGGATTTCCAACTGCTAAGCCGGTCGATTTTGGCTGAAGCAATATCTTGGAATATTAGATAATGCAGGCTATTTGACGCCCAATTTCTTCTGCAGTTTTGATGATGATGTCGTGTATTGAAACACCACTCGCTCGTCAGGATGCACAATAGCTTTGGCTGCATGAGCCATAAGCGCGGCTTCATGAAAACCCGATAGGATCAATTTCAATTTGCCCGGGTATGTGTTGATATCGCCAATGGCAAACACGCCCAAACGATTGGTCGCAAATTTTTCTGTATCGACCTCGATTAAGTTGCCATCAAGTTTTAGCCCCCAATCGGATACGGGCCCAAGCTTCATCGTCAACCCAAAGAACGGCAGCAGATAGTCAAACGCCAACTGGCTTTCACCATCCGCGGTGCCAATCACGGCGCCGTTCAAAACGCCATTATTATCCAACAGCTGGTTCACCTGGCCAGTAATTAGATCCATTTTTCCAGCATCAACTAGCGCATGCATTTTGTTAACTGACGCAGGTGCCCCCCGGAAATCTGGTCGGCGATGCAAAAGGGTTATGCGTTTGGTGATGGGTTGCAGATTAAGACACCAATCAAGGGCCGAGTCGCCGCCACCAACAATCAGCAGGTTCTTGTCGCGAAATTTTTCACGGTCACGAACGGAATAAAAAACGCAATTGTCTTCGTATTTTTCGACATCGCGAATGGGGGGTCTTTTGGGCTGGAATGAACCTCCGCCTGCGGCAATCACGACCACCTTCGCCAAGAATTCTGTACCTTCGGCTGTGATGACACGAAAGCTCGTTTCAACATCGCCAGAGACACCAGCGACCATCTCGTTATAGTGAAATACCGGCGAAAATGGCGCGATTTGTTTTAACAGATTATCAGTCAGTTCCTGTCCAGAAATAATCGGCAGGGCCGGAATATCGTAAATCGGTTTCTCGGGGTAAAGTTCGGCGCATTGCCCACCGGGGCGATCAAGAACATCAACCACGTGGGTCTTTAGGTCTAGCAAACCAAGTTCAAACACTGCGAACAAGCCAACGGGTCCCGCCCCAATAATCAGAACGTCGGTTTCTATTACATCGCTACTCACTTGAGGCCGTCCTTGCCGATGGCGTCTTTGTGCTCAAGACCCCCAACACGCGGCAAGGGTCGCCCGCTGTCGGTTACGGCGACCGCCACCATAATTTCATTGGCGCGCGGAGCATCGTTAATTCGAACTTCGATCCCGTCAAAATGCGACCGAACGTAAGCCGCATCTTTGTGACCCAAGGGCACATCAAGCGGGTGACCCATAGGGCCCATCTTTTTGTTTGAAGCCACCAATGCCGCACCCTTTTGAACAGCGTCACGCAGGGGCTTACCAAGTCTTGGATGCAAGATCGCGGCCGCATGTTCCAATTCGCCATTTTCACCTACCATAGCGGCCTTGCCATAACTTTCAGTCTCAGCTGGTTGAATGCCAAGGGCAGCCACGCATTTGTCGCCCAACATTCCGCCCAAAAATTCGCCAAATTGCATCAACTGTTCAAGGTCAGCTTGAAAAGACCCGGCAAAGGGATTTTCGATAACGGCGATGGATACGGCGCGACGCGTCGGTGGCGTAATTTCTTGGCCCATTTCAATGTGGGTTTCTTCGACAGTCGTGACGATTTTTCGAATTTTGGCAGGACTCATGATATTCTCTTTCTAATGTTCATATTAACGTAACCCATCCAGACCTTTGATATCTTGGGCAGACAAACCACCCGATCGGGAATGAATTCGCGGCCCCGTTGTCATCACTAAAACAAGCAGCATTTCATCCGCCTTGGGCGCGTCGTTACAGCCAACCTCGATCGAGTCAAAGTGACTGCGCACGTAAGACGCGTTGATATGGGTTACTGGCACATCCAGCCGCGTGCCGACGCCGCCAACTTTTTTGGATGAGGGAACGATTGCCTTGGTATTCTTAAGTACTTCACGCATCGAATACCCGCCTGGGGCGTGCCACAATGCACCGTGTTCAAGCTCGCCAGCCGCGCCTATGATCGCGCCTTTGCCGTAACCTTCGACTTTGTCGGCTCGACCAAGTGCTGCGGCAAGCTTTGTCGCCATTTCCAAGCCAAGCGGTTTCAAGTCTTCCATAAAACCCGAGATGTCGGGTTCATAACGACCAGCAAATGGATTTGAAACTACTGCTATCACTGTGCCGCGCAGCAATGGAGTTTCGGCCGTGGGGCCACCTTCGTGGAAAATCTCTTCCACTGAAACGACCATTTTTCTTAAGATCACATCAGGCATTGCTGTCCGTCCATTGCTGTCTGTCCATTGCTTTCTAATATTGTTTGTGTACCAATAAATATTGCGTAATTGTGTTTTGGGGTCAATGGAATTGCTGCCGACAAGTTCAAGCAATTGCAACTTTGATTCTGACCCTCTAAATTCATGGCAACCAAATTCGGCTGCCTGCCTAAACGACCCACGCGCTAGGATATTAGAATGAAAAAGGATGCGCTCAAAAAAGATCGGGAAAGTCCCGCTGAATATGTGTTGGATGATCAAATTGGATACAAACTGCGTATTGCCAATCAAAAGCACCTTGAAATTTTCGCTCGTGAAATTCCTGATGTTACGCCGACGCAATTCGCAGTGTTAAATCGATTGCTTGAAGTTGGTCAGGTGTCGCAGAACCATTTGGGCCGATTGGTAGGCACCGATGCTGCCACGACAAAAGGTGTGGTTAGCCGACTAAGCAAGAACGGGTTCGTTGATGTTTCACGCAGCACGACAGACAAGCGCCGTTTGCTTATTTCGTTAACGGATAAAGGTATTTCCGCAACCCGTAAATTGATCGAAACCGCCACGCGCGTTACCGCAATGACAACCGCGAAACTAACACCAAAACAAGCCCGAAAGCTGAATGAGCTTTTGGCCAAATTGTAACCTTGAACTAAACGTTGCGCCGTTGATATTGTTTGCATACAAATGAATTAACAGTGGGGTTTTCCGAAATCCCTTGGATTTAGAAGGAAGCAATTATGGCGACGGAAACTTCCAAACTGGTCATCAAAAATATCGGTCAAATCCTAACGGGCAAGCTGGAACAACCAATTATTGATGGCAATTGCATCATTGCACTAGACGGTGTGATTGCGGCAATTGGGTATGAAAATGATTTGGATACCGATCAACCAACGACGCTTATTGACGCAAAAGATGTAACTCTTGCCCCCGGTTTAATCGACAGCCATGTGCACCCTGTGATCGGCGATTATACCCCCCGCCAGCAACAGATAAATTGGATCGACAGTTGTTTGCATGGCGGTGTTACGACGATGATTTCGGCAGGCGAAGTACACGCGCCCGGACGCCCTAAAGACATTGTCGGCCTAAAAGCTTTTGCCATCGCATCGCAACGGTTTTACGAAAACTTCCGGCCCTCGGGCGTTAAAATGCTGGCCGGTGCGCCGGTTCTGGAAGAGGGCATGGTCGAAAGTGATTTCAAAGAACTGTCCGAAGCGGGCGTAAAGCTGCTTGGTGAGGTTGGTCTTGGGTCTGTCAAAACCGGTGAAACTGCGGCGCAGATGGTGAAGTGGGCGCGCAAATATGGCATTCAATCAACGATCCATACCGGCGGTCCGTCTATTCCGGGTTCTGGTCTGATTGACAAAGATGTCGTCCTTGAAGCCGATGCTGACATTATTGGCCATATTAACGGTGGTCACACGGCCTTGCCCGACGATCAAATTACATGCCTTTGCGAAAGCTGTTTGCGCGGCATCGAGATTGTTCACAACGGCAACGAACGCGCTGGGCTTTTGGCAATGCGCACGGCATTTGAATTGGGTCAACCCGAACGGGTGATTTTGGGAACAGACAGTCCTGCGGGGTCAGGCGTTCAACCGCTTGGAATTCTGCGAATGATTGCGATGCTGTCGAGCCTTGGTGACATCCCTCCGGAAATCGCGTTTTGTTTTGCAACAGGGAATACGGCGCGGATGCGTGAACTGGATACAGGGATGATCGAAGTTGGCATGTCGGCAGATTTCATTTTGATCGACATGGCGCAACATGCGCCTGGTAAAAACATGCTGGAAAGCATTCATCAGGGTAACTTGCCCGGCATTGGAATGACCGTCATTGATGGGATTGTCCGTTCCGCCCGAAGCCGAAACACGCCACCCGCAACGCGCTTACCGGAAATCGTCGAGCTTAGATTTTAGGCAATGTGTTTAGTTAGCTTCGCACCGTAACATGATAATGTTTAATGATATTATCTGATATTGAGCTATTTAAATTCTATCACGTAATGAAAACCAAGTCATCGCCAACACTAACAACGGCCACCGAAATGCTGACCCACCTGGAAATCTTGGAGTTGGGACTTTAGCCATTATATCGAAATCACCGGCCTGGCCTGCCACGGCGTCGGCCATAATCCGACCTGCCAATGTACCCATAGCAACGCCGTGCCCGGAAAACCCACTTGCTGAAAGGATGTTGCCAGCAAGACGGGCGAAATGCGGCATGCGGTTCATAGTGACGCCCAACGTGCCACCCCAGGCATAATCAATCCGCGCGTTCTTAAGCTGTGGGTAAATCTCGAGCATTGGCTTGCTAACTGCTGCGCCAATATCTTTGGGAAACCTGTAGCGGTAACTTTCGGTGCCGCCAAATAACAGGCGCTTATCTTGAGACAAACGGTAGTAGTTGATGACGAACTTACTGTCGGCGACGGCAACATCGTCGCGAATCAATTCGCTGGCCAAATCATCGGAAAGAGGTTCGGTTGCCAGAATGTAATTATTGATCGGCATCACGTTGTTAGCGACTTTACTTTCCAGCTCCCCGACATATCCATTGCACCCCATTACCACAAAATCCGCAGTTATTTTTGCTGCGCTTGTATGAACAATCGCGGGTGATTTATGCTCTATATCAGTCACTCGACTTTGATCGAAAATCCTGACACCTGCGCTTATGGCTGCTTTCGCCAACCCAAGTGCGAAGTTAAGTGGATGTAAGTGTCCAGAACCTGAGTCCAACGACCCACCAAAATAGGCACCCGTTCCGATCATTTCGCGCATCTCGGCGCGGTCGACAAAACGTAAACCCTCGTATCCGTATTGGTCACGCATCTTATCCACATAAGCATGGCTACCTGCGACAAACTTTGCTTTGTGATCTGCGTGTAAAATCCCCGGTTTAAAGCCACAGTCGATGTCGTGGGCATTGATTAAGCTGTGAACTAAAGCCACTGAATCCAATGACAACTGCCAAAGTTCGCGGGCGTGATCTAGGCCGACAAGCTTTTCCAGCTCGTCTTGATCAACCCGTTGACCCCCGGCCATTTGCCCGCCATTGCGGCCCGAGGCGCCCCATCCAACGCGATGGGCATCCAGCAAAACTACATCAAACCCTTTTTTGGCCAAATGTAACGCTGAAGACAGGCCCGTGAACCCGCCGCCAATGACACAAATATCGCACTTTAGATCGCCTTGCGCGGTTGGGTGCAAAATGTCTGTGTTCGCCGTATCTGCGTAATAAGATTGCGGCAAAACCCCAATTTGGTCGTTAATAGTTAAGATATCCATTTCAAAGACCCCAAGACTTACGTGGTTTCAGACCCAACCTTTAAGGTTTGTCTTAACAATGTCAGCCATCAAGGCCAGGTGAGAATCGTTATTGTTCAGACAAGGGATATACGTAAACTCTTCACCGCCAGCGTTCATAAAGCTTTCGCGAATTTCTTCGTTAATCTCTTCCAACGTTTCCAGGCAGTCAGCAGAAAAGGCCGGCGCTATGACCGCCATGCGTTTCTTGCCCGCCTTGGCCAACCTAGCTACCTCATCGATCGTTGCAGGCTTTAGCCACTCTTCTCGGCCGAACTTTGATTGAAAGGTGGTCACAAGCGCATCTTTTTCCCAACCAAGTTGCGCATGCAACAAACGAGAAGTTTCCAGACATTGATGGAAATAAGGATCGCCCAACGTCAAATACCTCTCGGGCATTCCGTGATAAGAGGCCACCAAGACGTCAGGTTTTACCGGTAAAGTCTGGGTCACCGATTGGGCCAAAGCGGTGATATATAGTGGGTGGTCAAAGTAGGCTGCTACCGTTCGCGCAGAGGGTTGATGCTTTTCGCGGCTAAGCACATCAAAGAATGTATCATTGGCAGTGGCGGTCGTAGCACCTGCATATTGTGGGTATAGCGGAAAAAACAGAATTTTCTGACATCCCAATTCGATCAGTCGCTTAACTTTGTCAGCAGTCGAAGGTTCACCGTAACGCATACAAAAATCAACTTCGACGGCGTCGCCATACTGGGCCAACAGCAATTTTGCTAAACCATCGCATTGATCTCGCGTCACCGTCAGCAAGGGGCTTTCGTTGCGTTCGTGGTTCCAAATACTTTCGTAAGCTTTGCCAGATGTGAAGGGGCGCTTGGTCAAGATGATCAATTGAAGTGCCGGTTGCCATATCCATTTCGGATAATCGATCACTCGTTGATCCGACAGAAATTCACCCAAATAGCGGCGCATTGACCAGTAATCTGTGCCACTGGGTGTGCCAAGATTTGCGATTAAGACGCCGACTTTTTCTGATTTATCCATGGTGGTCAATGATCGCTTCCTTGCTCATTTGTGCCAAGGGCATCGGCCAGGCGTTTCACGGCAGAACCAGGTTTTAACGGCTTCTGCTGCGATGCGCCAGGCGCCCAACCCGTCAGAAATATCAGTTCAAAAGTTGCATCAATTGTATTCATTTTGTTTGTGAAGTTTGCCATGTAACCGCTTAATATAGCTTCGTAAAATCGCCTTGATATCGTGAACTTACTACGCTCTAGCATCGCGTTTACTTCACCCATTGCCCGAAGATCATATAGCAAGTCTTTGGGTGTGGAATAAGTTACATTCACCACGTCGTTATCGGCGACTGGTAAGGCAAATCCTGCCCGCTGAAGTAAAGCACCTAAATCGCGGATTTCAGCCATAGGGGCGACACGCGGTGAGATCCCGCCTTTGATTTCTATTTCAGCGTCGCCTATGGCGCTTCGCAATTCATTTAGTGTTCGCCCGCCGAACAACACAGCCAAGAACAACCCATCTTCCCGAAGCGCGCGATTGCACTGAATCATCTGTCCTACCGGATCATTCGACCAATGCAACGACAAGGCGTGAATGATTAGATTGTAGTCATCCCCCGCGAAATTTAGGACTTCTGCTTCTGTGACAAAATCAGCATTTGGAAAATGCACACCCCAAGTTTCTGGAAACGCCGTGACTATTGCCACTTTCGTAAACGTCCTGTTAATCTCTTCCAGTCTTTCTGTAACCTGACTGATGGCGCGATCGTGCAGAAACATCGCGGGCGTACCGCAATTGCGGGCCCGTTGTCGACTGCGGGCAAGTGCGCGCATGTCAAACAGATCATGGGTCATCTGGCTTGCGGTCCAAGTGGTTTATCGAATGGCCAGCTTTTACGGAGTGTCATGTGAGTTTGCAAGCAGCCATCCATTTCCTATACCCACCGCAATGTCTGGTTTGCGGCGAAGAAACTTCGGCCGATTTTGCTTTGTGTGGGTCTTGTTGGCGTGACGCACCGTTTATCAACGGTTTGGTTTGTGATGCCTGTGGCGTGCCCCTGCCAGGCGAAGCTGTAGGCAACGACAACGATGTTGTGCACTGCGATGCCTGTCTTTTGGCACCTCGGACTTGGTCACGTGGTCGGGCAGCCTTTTCGTACGAAGGCACCGCGCGGCGATTGGTTCTTGGCTTGAAGCATGGTGATAGGCAGGAATTTGTGCGCCCGATGGCCACATGGATGGCGCAGTCTGGTCGGTTGATATGTGGGTTTGACACGCTTGTTGTACCGGTCCCATTGCACGCGCGCCGACTGTTTTCTCGGCGCTTCAACCAGTCGGCTTTGCTGGCTAAACAATGTGCGGCACGCCTTGGTTTGGATTATCTCCCTGATTTGTTGACGCGAACGCGTGCGACGATGATGCAAGAGGGCATGACGTTGAAAGAAAGGTATGAAAACCAGAAATCTGCGTTTCAAATCTCGAAGAAGCGGCGGGAGATCTTGGGGTCTCGATCTGTGTTATTGGTTGATGATGTATTAACGTCTGGTGCCACGCTTTCGGGATGCGCGGAAGTTTGTTTGGCCGCGGGTGCCAGACACGTGAATGTTTTGGTGCTGGCGCGCGTTGCAAGAGGCACCTAAAACCACTACATCCCAGATATCATTTAGGCCCAATGTTCTTCAGGCCCGCTATTTTTCGAGGATGTCAAAATGAAACAAGTGGAAATCTATACAACGCGGTTCTGCGGATTTTGCGTGGCGGCCAAGCGATTGCTGAAACAAAAATCGGTCGATTTCAACGAAACAGATGTTGGAGCAACACCGGCAAAACGCGCCGAAATGGTTCAGCGCGCCAATGGCGGCCGGACAGTGCCGCAAATTTTCATCGGCGGGCGGCATATCGGTGGCTGTGATGAGCTTTATGAACTGGAACGTTCGGGCAAGTTGACCGCTTTACTGGCGGCATAACATTAATGCGTGTTGCACTTGTTCAGCTAAGTTCCGGCGATATGCCACTGGAAAACTTACCCGTAACCGAGGCGTTTATTAGGGACGCTGCGGCCAAAGGGGCGGAATTTATACTGACGCCAGAAGTCACAAACATCGTTTCAACATCGCGCAGGCATCAAGGCAATGTGCTGTCGCATGAGGCGGATGATCCGACGTTAAGCGGGCTTTCAGCACTTGCCGCTGAAATTGGTATTTGGCTGTTAATCGGTTCGCTTGCTTTGAAAACCGACGATCCTGATGGGCGGTTTGCTAATCGGTCGTTTTTACTTGGGCCTGACGGCAAAATCGT
>JBLHMX010000011.1:0-26337 GCA_047622625.1 Paracoccaceae bacterium
TACAACCTCTGGAAATGTAACCGACGACATCATCACGCAGTATCTGGAATTACATTCCTCTAAATGATGCTACCGGCGTCAGCCGGTAGTCCTTCACTTTGGGCCAACAGACCCTTGGAGTTATGGTTGGCTCATGGCGTCGAATGCTTTTGAGCAGTCTTCAAACCACGCGATCATTGGGCGGGTTAGGGGCGAGCGATCTGCCCAGCCGCTGCCATGTCGGCACAACCTTTTACCAAGGGCAGGATCTACGCCAATCTTGTCGTATTTCATTGCCTTTTCGGCATCGACCCAGCCCGCCTTGGTGAACCGGCGGTGAATGATTGTTAGGCGTTGGATGATGTGAAAAGTGATATATAGGCCAAGATAATCCAGGTCGTCTTTGGCGCGGTCTTTGGGCAGTTGATCCTGCAAAATAGCAACGGCATCATCTGTACCTACGGGCCAAAACTCATCACCCGCAAGCCAGGCGAAATCTTCCATGCCTTGGCGTTTGCCGCAATGTTCCCAGTCAAACCAATAGACTTGTCCACCTGCACCGATCGAGGCATTCCCCGGTCGTGCGTCCCATTTCAGGAAAGTGGTTGCAGGCACATGCAAACGATCAGTCAGTGCCTGAAAATCCACCTGCGGCGGGGCAATTTCAAATTTCTTCGCGGTGCGAACCGAGGTTCCTAAGAACCCTTTTACCCATTTTTCATCCGTTCCAAGTGCGGGTGCAACATCCGCCAACCCTGACTTTTGCCCGGCTTCACGAATGCGTAATAGGCTTTCAAATGCCCGTGCTGCGATATCATTTTTGCCTGCATTATCCGCGCTCATCATTTCGCCAGACAGCCGACGCGAACCCACATCTTCCTGAAAGAATATCTTTTCGCTACCACCCAGAAACTTTGGCACAGGCGCATCTTGTTCGGTGAGGCGTTTTAAAACTTCGACCTCCATCCGCATGCGCCCGGGGTATGACCGTTGGGTGGCGACAATGGTGCGATTGGCGAAATGAACGCGCAGGCTTTCACGGGTCTTGCCACCCGGTGCTGTGACCTTCACAACCGGCATCGCAAATATCTGCGCCGCAATCTCAGCAACGCTTGACGGCTTGAGTTTTTCGATTTTTTCCGCCATTTGCCCTGACCATATTGTTTTCAATGACTCTAGACGTTGCTCAGGTATTTTGAAACGTATAATCTAATCGGGCAGGCTGCTTAAGTTTCTTGACCAAAAAGTCAAATAATGCGAAACACGGTGTCTTGGAAATAATGTCAAAAGGTATTTGATCTTGTCGACTGAAGTTAAATCACAGGCGTCCGCAGCCATCGATGCTGGCGGCGTTCATCGCTTGCCGCAAGTCGCACATATCCGCAATCCGGGCATGACCCTGGACATGGATTGGGTCCGCGCGGTCGAGGTGAATACCAGCGCAGTTGAACGCCGTTGCGCCAGCCTGCCCGGACGGCGAAGCGTCAAAAAAGAATATCAGGCCGCATGGCTTCTAAAAGCCATAACTTTGATGGATTTAACCACACTATCTGGCGACGATACGGAACGCCGTGTTAACCGTTTGTGTCGCAAGGCAATGCAGCCCGTGCGCCCTGACTTGCTGGCCGTGTTAGGGATGGCAGACAAAAACCTAACCACAGGTGCCATTTGCGTTTACCACGAAATGATCCCAGCCGCCGTGCGTGCACTTGAAGGCTCGGGTGTGCCAGTTGCTGCTGTGTCTACTGGTTTTCCGGCAGGACTGTCGCCGTTTCATCTGCGGATTGCCGAGATTGAAGCTTCGGTAAAGGCAGGTGCCGCCGAAATCGATATCGTGATTTCCCGCCGTCTGGTCTTAGAAGGCAAGTGGCAGGACCTTTACACCGAAATGCGCGCTTTTCGCGATGCGTGCGGTGATGCTCATGTCAAAGCGATCCTTGCCACAGGCGAACTTGGGACCCTTAGAAACGTCGCTCGCGCCTCGCTTGTTTGTATGATGGCTGGTGCAGACTTCATCAAAACATCCACCGGCAAAGAAAGTGTTAACGCAACTTTGCCAGTGTCGCTAACCATGATCCGCCAAATCCGCGCTTATCACGCAACGACAGGCATCGAGATTGGCTATAAACCCGCAGGCGGCATTTCCAAGGCCAAGGACGCGCTGAGGTATCTTTCGTTGATGAAAGAAGAACTGGGCAATCGATGGCTGCAACCAGACTTGTTTCGTTTTGGCGCCTCCAGCCTGCTGGGCGATATTGAACGGCAATTAGAACACCACGTAACCGGGCGTTATTCCGCCTCTTACCGACATGCGATGGGATAGGAATATGAACGTTTCCGAGATTTTCGAAACAATGGACTACGGACCAGCGCCCGAAGGCGCGGCCCAAGCCATGGAATGGCTGGAAAGCCATAACCACAATTTCGGCCTTTTCATCGGTGGTGGATTTGTCGACGGAGCGGGCGGTAGCTTCCCAACCACAAACCCTGCCACTGGCGAGGTTTTGGCGCAGGTGGCTCAAGCCGATGCCAGCGATATAGATGCTGCAGTTGCCGCTGCTCGTCGCGCACAACTTGCTTGGGCAAAACTGGGCGGTCATGGTCGCGCGAAAATCTTGTATGCAATCGCACGTCTGATGCAAAAACACAGCCGTTTGTTCGCGGTGCTGGAAACGCTGGATAACGGCAAGCCGATCCGCGAAAGCCGTGACATCGACATTCCACTGGTTGCGCGACATTTTTATTACCACGCAGGTGCGGCACAGTTGATGGATATCGAGATGCCAGATCAGCAAGCGCTGGGCGTGGCGGGCCAAATCATCCCGTGGAATTTCCCGCTGCTCATGCTGTCTTGGAAAATCGCACCTGCGATTGCGATGGGCAACACGGTTGTTCTGAAACCTGCTGAATACACGTCGCTGACCGCATTGCTGTTCGCCGAAATCTGCGTTGAGGCTGGCGTGCCCAAGGGCGTGGTTAACATCGTTACAGGCGACGGGAAAGCGGGCGAACTGATCGTCAATCACGCTGACATCAACAAAATCGCCTTTACCGGATCAACAGGCGTTGGTCGCTGCATTCGCGAAGCCACGGCTGGTTCGGGCAAATCCCTGACGTTGGAACTTGGCGGCAAATCGCCTTATATCATCTTTGATGACGCTGATCTTGATTCAGCCGTCGAAGGGCTGGTCGATGCAATCTGGTTCAATCAGGGCCAAGTCTGTTGCGCAGGTTCGCGTTTGTTAGTGCAGGAAAGCGTGGCTGACACAGTTTACGCCAAAATTCGCGCGCGCATGGACAAGCTGCGTATTGGCGATCCGATGGACAAAGCCGTCGATGTTGGCGCAATCGTTGACCCAAAGCAGCTGAAATCTATCACCGATATGGTTGATAGTGGTTTGTCAGATGGCGGCGAGATTTACCGCGCCGATACACCGATGCCCACATCTGGGTGCTATTTTCCGCCGACATTAATCACAGGATTGGAAAGTTCATCGCGCCTAATGCAGGAAGAGATTTTTGGTCCGGTTTTAGTCGCCACAACCTTTCGCACGCCGGTTGAGGCAGTCGCCTTGGCTAACAACACGCGGTATGGATTGGCCGCCTCGATCTGGACTGAAAACATCAATCTTGCCCTTGATATTGCGCCAAAAATTGAATGCGGCGTGGCGTGGATTAACACTACCAATCAATTTGATGCCGCCGCTGGATTTGGCGGCCGCCGCGAAAGCGGCTTTGGCCGCGAAGGTGGGCGCGAGGGGCTGTATGCTTATACCAAACCTGTCGGAACAGCCAAACGGCTAAACCCGGTGGCACCATATGAAGGTTCGGCCAACGCTGCAGAACCGGCAATTGATCGCACTGCCAAAAACTACGTCGGCGGCAAGCAAGCGCGTCCAGATGGCGGATATGTTCGCGCGGTTTATGGACCAAAAGGCGCGTTCCTTGGACATGTCGGTGAAGGCAATCGCAAAGACATCAGAAACGCGGTTGAGGCAGCACACAAAGCCAGCAGTTGGGCCAAAACCAGCGGGCACTTAAAGGCGCAAATCCTGTTTTACATCGCCGAAAACCTGTCCGTCCGCGCCGATGAATTCACCGCTCGACTTAATGCTATGCAAGGCGGAAAATCCGGCAAAACTGAAGTTGAAGCCAGCATTTCCCGTCTGTTCAGTTATGCCGCATGGGCTGATAAATACGACGGCGCAGTTCACAACGTGCCGATCCGTGGCGTAGCACTGGCGATGAATGAACCCATTGGCGCACTTGGCTTAATTTGCCCGGACGAGGCGCCTTTGCTTGGCCTCATATCCCTGATCGCGCCCGCAATTGCGATGGGCAATACTTGCGTTGTCGTGCCGTCAAACGCCCATCCTTTAGCGGCGACGGACTTCTACCAGGTTCTTGAAACATCCGATTTGCCCGGGGGGGTGGTTAACATCGTGACGGGCGACCATGATGATTTGTCAAAAACACTGGCCGATCACGCAGACATCGACGGGCTTTGGTATTTCGGCTCGACTGACCTATCCGGCGCAATCGAAAAAGCCTCGGCCTTTAACCTTAAACGCACATGGGTCAACAATGGCCGTGCCCGCGATTGGGCGACCGCCGAAGGCCAGGAATTTCTGCGCCACGCAACTGACGTGAAAAACATCTGGATACCATACGGCGAATGAAAACCCGTGAAATCCTTGAGCGCTTAATCGCCTTTCCCACGGTCAGTGTCGAGCCGAACATAGCTCTAATCGACTGGGTGGAAAAACTGCTTGGCGAACACGGAATTGCCAGCACGATCATCCCAAATGAAAGCGGCACCAAAGCCAATCTTTATGCCACAGTCGGCCCCCAAGATCGCCCGGGTGTAATGCTGTCTGGCCACACAGATGTGGTGCCAGTCGCAGGACAGGATTGGACTAAACCGCCCTTTGAATTGACTGAAACAGACGGCAAATTTTACGGGCGCGGCACTTGTGACATGAAAGGTTTTGTCGCGGCTGCGATCAAGGCTGCCATCACCGCCAGCAAATGCGACCTGAAAACACCGCTACATTTGGCCCTTTCCTATGACGAAGAAATCGGCTGTATCGGCGTACGGTCTTTGGTTGATATGCTGGCTGATGCACCTATCCGCCCTGCCATGTGCATTGTGGGCGAACCAACTGGCATGGCCGTTGCATCGGGCCACAAAGGCAAAACAGCGCTCCGGGCAACCTGCATTGGTCTTGAAGGCCATTCTGCCCTTGCACCGCTTGCGATGAACGCTTTGCATTTGGCTATGGATTTTGGCCAAGCAGTGCGTGCTAAACAATCCGCGATCATGGATCACGGCCTGAAAGACGGTGATTACGATGTGCCATATACGACCCTGCACGTTGGCAAAATCGAAGGTGGCACTGCGCTAAACATCGTGCCTAACCACGCCTTCGTTGACTTTGAAATTCGAAACCTTGCCGAGGATGACCCTCAGGAAATCATTGCAGCCTTAAAGCAAGACGCCGTAAAAATCGTCGAACAAGCCAACCACCCGTCAGCCAAGATCGAAGTCTTAGAAAGCTGGTCCTATCCCGGCTTATTAACACCGCACGAAGCCGAGGTAATGACCTTCGTGAAATCCCTGACAGGGGCCAACGGCGCTATCAAAGTCGCATTTGGCACCGAAGGCGGTTTGTTCAGCACACGGCTTGGTATCCCAACAGTTGTCTGCGGACCCGGTTCAATGCTGCAAGGTCACAAGCCGGATGAATTCGTCACGCTCGATCAACTCGACGCCTGCGATGCCATGCTTGAAAACTTGATTAAGCGACTGGAACAGGGCCTCTAAACCAATTCATTGTTCCAAAAATATCACGGAGCGCGAGGCAGCGCCTCGTAAATCACTTTTTCGCCCGCCAAGTCCCTAGCCAAGCCGAAAACCGCCCCCAAACACCAGAAGCCTTTTCGCCAGCGGCATCAGCGTGATCTTCGACTTTATCCCAGGCTTCGCCAACATCTTCCAAAATTGGATCAATCCGTCGCTCGCGAAACCGCTGAATTCCGCGGTAAATCCGCAGAATAATCAGCGCCAGTAGGATTAGGAAAATGATGTTGAAATACGGTATGATGCGGACATCTGGCCCTTCGACGGCCTTGACTGCAACCGCATTTGGATAGATCGAAAAGAACTCATTGCGCCAACCATAATGTCGGATTTTAACCCATTGCGGCGCGGCTTTAACGCTTTTCAGATCCGTAGCCTCGGTTTGCAAATTCGACGTGTCAAATTTGAAATAGGGCGGCCATCCCCAACCGGTATCTTCATTCCGAAAAACCATGGGTTTGCCGTTGGTTTGAAGGGTCTGCAAAAAAAACACATCCCGGTTTACCGCAGCGGCATTCCCCGCATCAGGCGCCGCCCAGAACCACGAATTCTCACCTGGATCGACCCGTTTTTCATAGGTATCCGCAATACGCACGATATCATTTTGAGGTAGCGTATAATGCAGGAACAAAAACGTCAAAAACGTCACCACCGCTATCAAGACCCATTTCACATAGCGCATTATCATTCCTTACATAAAATTCGTGACATAGATCATCAGAGCAACCCCGATCAGTGGCACAACATAGATCCCAAAAATCAGCTTTCGCCGCAATGAACCTTCGTATTCTGCCAGCCCTGCCTCTATATAGGCATCGCGGTCTTTTTCGCTAGTATCAGGCGCGGCTTTGGCATCAAAATTCGCCTCTAACTCTCTGCGACAGCGGTATTTTTGGCGCAACGAGATATATACAAATACAACACTTAACAGCAGAAATGCCATTGCAAACAGACGTATCGCACCGATCATCTTGTCCTCCTAACCGCGCCCCAGGGGCCCACCCGTTCAATCATGTCTTTTACCGGCTTTGCCATCTTTTTGGCAGGCTCGGGTATTGGATATTCTTCCATGCCCGGTTCTGGTCCAAACAACGCCGTTCGCGCGCCGGCCTTGTCGATGGTATATTCCTCGGCCAAAAAATTTGCCACATAGGATTTCTTTTCATCTGTCCATGTCATGTAAGCCCGATAAAACGCTTCTTTATGGCAGATGAATAATTGGCGCACATCCATTGGTGAAAGTTCGGCCAGCAGCATGTTTACCAGATCGCGATCTTTGCCCTGCGTTGCGCGCAGCGTGTAAAAATACGCCGGATGCTCGGATGTGATTGACGGCCAGTCAGACCCATCTTCAACCCAATGCAGCAGATCGCTGAGGGCATGAAACTCTACCGGCAAATCCTTTAGATGCCGCCGCGCCATGCGCCGCAGCTCCATCCGGCTCATGCCTGTCAGTTCGTCATCAGCGGTATCAACCAAAATGAAATCAAGCCGCTGCTGCAACAGCGCGATGGTGTTTAGATTGCGCGCTTCAACGATGCTTTCGACCAGTTTGTTTTTCTCTAAGAACTGGGCAATGCCATTGCGGTCTTCAAAGCCGTAAACACTTTCAATCGGCAAAGGCTGCATTTGATCGGGCAATCCAACGGTGATCGCCGCAGGTTTTTTCACATCTCGAAAAATATACATGCCGCCAAAATGGCTGGTGTAAAAATTGTCCTGACGGAAGGTGGCTGTGGCCAGGTGGATCGGATTGCGGACGATATCGCCGGATTTTTTCGCAAGTTCGATCATATCCGCGATCAAAACATCGTCCCACCAGGCATCTTGTTCGGTTTCAAACGTCTCGATCTTGTCCAACAGCTTATGAGCATCAACCAGATGGCTTTCAGTCGTATCCGCCTCAATCTCGACCTGTCGAATTTGAAACAATTGCGCCGGACGAGTGACCGAATAGATCGAGTTGACCAATTCCCCCGCCACCGCATCCCCGGCCGTTAAAGCAAATAACTGCCGCTCGTTTTCCAAAACGAACGCTTTCAGAATTTCGCGAGAGGTTGAAAATTTCGCATTCAGCAAAGGTGCTGTTTTCTGCTGGGTCGACAGCAAAATGAACTGCCGATTGCAACCGTTTGGGTTCAAATAGAGCGGATCATCCAGCTCATCCCCGATCTCGGGGGCAAAACCCGAAATGTCGATGTGAAACGACTTCAGTTTGGTTTCCCGACCCGTCAAATGCTTCAGCGCACGGTTATAACGCTCAACTAAAGCGGTTGACGACACCTCGAACAGATTGCCAAACATCAACCCTTTTTCAATCAGGCGCATCATGGTTCAGGGTCTTCTTTGCTTTGGATCATATAGAGCATGGCGTACCAAACGCCGGAAAACATCAGCAGGAATTTCAGGGTGCCGGTGACCCCGACAAGTTCGATGAAGTGCGGCTGGTAAAGGATTTTTTGGTAGAGCACGGAAAGGGCGGCAAATGTCAGCCCACCAATTGCCGCGATGGTCATGGTGTATAGGAAAGCGAACGAGGCGATGGTTTTCGGGCCCGTCCAGCGGGCAAGGCTTTGGTTAACGACCCAGCGGGCGAACAGGATGGATGCAGCGGCGAAGGCGATGAGGACCAGCCAGTTGAGAAGGGGGGTCATGGGGTGGCCTTTCTATTGCTATCTGCGTGCCATCGCAAAGAGCGATATTATCATCAAAATGGGAAAAGCAAAAACTGACCCCAAACCAGCTGCCACCAATGCATAACTGATAGCCAGTTCTCGGTCTACTGGGTGGAATTGATGAATTACCCAAAAGATAAATCCGCCTGCAAAAAGTAGTAGAAGCACAATAATAATGCCCATCATTCTAAATACAGAGGGAGTTTCCGGCCTGATCCTTCGTTCACGTTTTGACCACCAGAATACGACTATCGGACCAAAAACAAGAGCGAGTACAAGAAATTTTAATGCAAGAGGAACAACAATCATAGTTGATCGCAACCGTCTGAATTTGGAAAAGCGTCGCCCCCAAATTTGGGAAATCCCGCCAACCCATTTGCAACCAAGAAACTCGGGATTGCTGGTCGATAGAGCAGAGCTTCACCAACCCAACCTATCAACGGCCGCGCCCAAGACTGGGAGGGCGACCACCCCTCAAAAGCAAAACGCACCCGCGCACCCCAACGAACCACCGCGTTTATTCCCGACGCCGCAAAGCGCCCTCCGTCGTGCTGAAAGCACGCCTTTGGCGTGACGGGGAGGATCGGGCGCGGCCCGACGATGCGGGCGGGCGGTGTATGTTTCAGGAACTGCAAGAAACCCTCCTGTTTTTCCGAAAGAACTCAGAAAACCACTCCAAATAAAGCCCAAATGCAAAAGAAAACCAAACATGGAACGGAACAACTCTGTTCCATGTTTCCCCCCAGTGCGGGCCAGAATTCCGGAACACAAAAAGCCCAAAAACCAGCATTAAGAATGCTAACGAGGCCACAACTGCGCCGAACCAAAACAAAAACCGAAAAATCCGCCAACTCTTGTTTTTCATGGGAAAACCGAGGCGTAAGACGATGACATCAATCATCAAAACCACAGCTGTAAGCACATAGAATAGTGTTGTTTCCATCACCCCAACCCCTCCAAATACCGCCGCTTCGCCTCCGCATGCCGCCCCATATCGCGCACGGCATTCTCTATCGCCACCTCGTCCGACTTATCCGCATATCTAAACTCACTATCCGCATAGCGGTTAATCTCTTGCACCAGCATTTCCACCGTGATCGGCTGCATCATGTCGCGCAGCATCGTCGACTTTTCATCGTACCCTTTGAACAGGAACAAGTCCGGCTGTTCCATCCATTCATCCGGCAGCTCGATATCCATCGCCCGCACTTTCACAGCATCCGTAATGTTCTTGATCGCCCGCCCCGTGAACCGCGCGTCCGCCTGCTGAATACCCTTCAGATACGTCCCCAACTTGGCAATTGTATTCAAATCTCCAACCTCGGAATGCACCCGATCAAACACGTTCAGCAACCCCGCCTCATGCGGGCGCGAATGGCTGGCGAAGCTTTCGGAAACCGCCTTCTTGATCTCTTGCGCCGCAAACAAGTCATGCTCGCCCACCGGAATTTCGTGGTTCTTGCCCATCAGCAGATGCAGGATATCAATGTAATCCTCGCGCGTTTTAGGCCCATCTACCAGAAACCGCGCGCCCGCTCGTTGGCGCAGCGCGTCATCGACGTTTTCGGGGTAATTACTGAACATCCCGAACGTGCAATTGCCGCGCACAACCGTATTCGCCCCGGCAAAACTTTCCATCAGCACAGCGGTAATTTCCAACTGCCCGGCGCTTGATTGCCGATCGCCACGTTTGCCCGCCAACTGGTCAATATCGTCAATCGTGCCAAAGCCGATGACGTTCGGATCAACCACATTACTGATGAACGCCTTAGCGTTTTGCGCCGATTTCCCCTGATAACTGTCAATGCTATCGGTCCCAAGGTTTTGAAACCGAAACGGATAGCCCGCGACCTTGCAATATTCCGAAATCAACCCCGCCATCATCTGAATCAACGTGGTTTTACCGGTGCCCGGCATACCGTCGCCCATAAAGGTGAAAATAAAGCCGCCAAGTTCGGCAAACGGGTTCAGCTTGCGCTCAAAATCATACGCCATCAGCATTTTACTAAGCTTCACAGCCTGATATTTAGCGATGTGATTGCCGATCACCTCGTTTGGTTTTTTGAACGTCATGGTCAGCTTGCTGGACCGCGCTTTGTGCGCAGGCTTAAACCCATCCACCTCAAAATCATCGGCCTCAACGCGGTAGGCCACGGCCTCGAACGCATCCAATCGCGCCGCGGTGCTGGCCCGCAACGCAGCTTTTTCCATCAGCTTTTCGCAATAAGCGGCAATCACTCGAACCAGCATGGTTTCGTCAGTGGCGAAAGTTGCAATGTCCTGATCCAGCTCCCACAACGCACCATGAAGAGCCAGTTGTGGGTTGTCTGTTAACAGTTCCTCAACGGCCCCGATTTCCACAGCGTTTTCGGTTTCAGCAGCTTGGGCGGACACCAAAAAGCTGGTCATATTGGCAAAAACAAACAACGAGATTAAAGACGAGGCCGTCAGCAATTCACTGAACTCATCAGATTTTCCCGCAGCCAACCGCCCCGCCAGATTGTCACGTTTTAAGTCGGCCAAGCCAGTCTGATCCTCAAAGGCATCCGCGACCACATGGGCCACTGCAAGCGCGCGCCGCAGGCTGCGAAGGATGGTCGCTTGCGCAGGTGAGGTTAGCGGATCTTCCCCGCCAGCCCCTTCAATCCGGTCGATAATATGAACGCCCTCGGCCCGCGCCGTTGATTGCGTGACAAGCCCCGGTGTGGTCGAACGAAACCGCGAACGCCGCACTCCAATGCCGCTGGAGCGCTCGGTTTGCACAGCCTCTTTCGCCCTAGCAATGCGCGGCGTGTGGTCAAAGCCGTCCAGCATGGCAACCGCAGCGCCGTATCGCGCAGTAATCAGATCTTCGCGAAGTTCCATCAGGTTTTGTGCGTTGTTCATCGGTTTGTGCGTTTCCTATTGTTCATTTGTAACTCAAAATCTGGTCACCCTTGCTCACTACATATTTTCGCACCCCCCGAAACCCGGGCGGATCGCGTTCCTCTAAAACTTGATAGGGTCGTTGTGGCAAGATCAAAGACCGTTGCACCTCACTGGCCCCTGTTTCGTCCTCAGCTTTACCAAAATGATCCAACTTAAAGATTTCACGTTCAACGGAGCCAAAGAACCCCTTTTTCTCGGTTTCAACACGTTCTGACCGCAAGGTTTCCATCGTCCAAGCCAGCGCCCAATCATTACCATCGGCTCCGCCATTGGCGTCGGCCAAAATTCCCTCAAGCGGGCCGTTTTGGTGGGTATAGTTGTGGCTATACATTGGCCCGACATGGATACGGCGGAACATTTTTGGGTGCAGATTGTCAAAATCCCGATCAAAACCTTGGGCAATTGTCACCATCTTCAACGCGGCAATCGCCTGCGCCATCACATGGCTTTGCACCTGTGGCCAACGCTTTTCGTCACGTGGCAAAGCGGTGCGACCTGTGTCATCCAGCAACATCAAATAGACGGTCGGGATATTCACCTGACTGTCGTAACTTGCCCAGTGAATGACATATCTGCGCCGCCCGTCATCTTGTGTGCCAAGCCAGATAATTTGCGGATCGTTTTGCGCCCAGAACAGGTTTCGACCAGCAAGGCGTTCATAATACAGTCGTTGTGACAGTGCGAACTGCAGTTTCACCGGCGCGGATTGTTCGTTCAATATATGCCGGATCATTTCTTTTTTCAGCTCTGCTGCCGAGGCCAGATTGCCCAGGTGCTGATCGACTTGCAGCGCGTCATTGGCCATTTGCAACAGCTCGGAATAAACCGGAAAACCGCTGTCGGTGGTGTCAATAGTCAGGGTCTTGGGCAACAGATTAGAGACGCGTCCGGCCATCAGGTATTTATTGGACAACGCCTCAAACGTTGCACTTAACGCCTGCAAATAGCCCCGCAACACCTCCAGCTCAATCGCGCCAAATTGATCCTTGCTGGCCGTCAGAGCGGCAACTTGATCCAGATGGCCAAGAATGCGGTCGAACTTGGCGAAATAACGCCGTGTAGAATGGGCGTCTTCGAGTGTGTGGTGGTCAGATGTTAAGGTGGTGTTCATTTAGGACAACTTGCTAGGCAACAACGGCCGCGAGGGTCATGGGTGAGTTGGCTCGACAACATGACGCCGCCCTCACCCCCCATACAAGTTCTTATCATGCTTCTCGACGATCTTTTCGAACCGCCGCACGAACCTTTCATCTGCTTTGGCTTTTTCTTCTAAAACCTTGCGGGCGAACACCATGTGGTCTTCGTGTTTTTCCATCATGTCGGCCATGCGCTTGTTGGTGGCAGACCCAATCGCCGCCATCGCGGTTTGGGCTTCTTGATCGGTTTTCACGCCGATTTCGTTGATCCGGTGCGCCACATCTTGTTGCTGCGCAGTTTTCAGCGACTTGGTTAACGCGTCATATAGAACAACGCGCTGTTTGGTGTCTGTTTGCAGCTTGTTGATCAAAACCATCTGCGTCGCCGCCTGATTTTGTAAGCTATCGACCCAGGTTTTACCTTTTTCGATATACCGTTCCAGCGTCTGGCTTTTCGCTAACTTTACTTGTTCATCCTGCACCATCTCATTGAATTTGGCATTCATCTTGGCCAGTTTGTTTTCCAGCTTGGTGCGTGCAGCGGCATCTTGCTCCACTGAAATCTTACCCTCAAGCGTGATAATCTCGGGGTCCATTTTCAGAATGTCAGCGCGCAAAGCTTCAAGCCCACCAACGGTCGCTTCGCGGTCATCAAGCGTTTCGGTCAAGTTGGTTTCAACACGAACTTTATGTTCGTTCAACGTCGCGAGCTGGCTTTCCAAAAGCGCAACAATGGTGTCGGACTTGGCAATTAAATCCTGCAATTTGTCGTCGATACTGGCCGTGCGCATACGTTCTTGCCGCAGGCTTTCAGATTTTGCACCGGAAAATATTCCGACAAAGCTTTCCCAGCCAGTTTTGTCGCGCATTTCGCTGAAATCTTGGCTGAACCCAGCTGTCACATCGTCCAGGCCCATAATAAGTTCGGCAATGTTGGCGTTCATCAGGTCGGAATGCGCATGCACATCGTCCAGCGTGGCGTTTTCGATATCAATCGAGATATCCGTGCCGTTGTCCATTTTTGTGCGCGCCGTTTCAATTGCCGTTGTCAATTTTGCAATTTTAACCTGCGCAGCCTCTACTTCGATTTTTGATTTTTCCACCTGTGCCCCAAAATCGGCCATAAGTCCCCCAGTTAAAGTTAATGTCATTTACATTTAGGGATAGTTTAACGTGTTTTGAAGGGGTGGAAAGCAAAAATCGCGCTCGCAGCACAGGTAACTGCACCCTTGTTCCCAGACAGTTTTGCCGCCACAATCTTGCACAAAGGACCATATTTTGACAAATCTCCTTATCGATGAAATCAACAGCCGCTGCGATGATCTGATCACGTTGACCCAAGATCTGGTCCGCATCCCCACGCTAAACCCGCCCGGCGCGTATTATCGTGAAATTTGCGATTACCTTGATGCCCGGCTAAGTCGCAGCGGATTCAAAACCGAATTGATCCGCGCACACGGCACGCCGGGCGACAGTGAACAATTCCCACGCTGGAACATAGTGGCGCGTCACGAAGGCTTAAGAACTGGTGAGTGTGTGCATTTCAACAGCCATCACGACGTGGTCGAAGTTGGCAATGGCTGGTCGTTTGACCCCTTTGCCGCCACCATAAAAGACGGTAAAATTTATGGGCGCGGAACCTGCGATATGAAAGGTGGGCTGGCCACATCGATTATCGCGGCGGAAGCTTTTATCGCAACCCATCCTGATTATCACGGCGCGGTTGAGATTTCTGGTACAGCAGATGAGGAATCTGGTGGCTTTGGTGGTGTCGCATATTTGGCGGAAAAGGGCTATTTCGACCCCAAGCGTGTGCAGCATGTCATCATTCCCGAACCTTTAAACAAAGATCGAATATGTCTGGGTCACCGAGGGGTTTGGTGGGCCGAGATAGAAACCAAGGGTCACATCGCCCACGGGTCGATGCCGTTCCTTGGCGATTGCGCCGTAAGGCATATGGGGGCCGTGATTGCGGAAATGGAGGAAACCCTATTTCCTTTGCTGGCGACGAAGAAAACCGAAATGCCGGTGGTGCCGGAAGGGGCCAAGCAATCGACGTTGAACATCAATTCAATCCACGGCGGCGAACCCGTGCAGGCGGAAGATTACACCGGCTTGCCTTCGCCCTGTGTGCCAGACCGCTGCCAAATGGTGATTGATCGTCGCTTTCTGATGGAAGAAAAGCTGCCCGAAGTGCGCGCCGAAATGATCGATCTTCTGGAACACATGAAAGCCACTCGCGAAGGGTTCGACTATACGATCCGCGATATGCATACGGTCATTCCAAGTATGACTGACCGCGATGCACCGGTAGTTGAAACCGTCAGCCGCGCCATTTCGCAAGTTCTGGGAAAAGGGCCGGAATACGTTGTGTCGCCGGGCACCTATGACCAGAAACATATCGACCGGATCGGCCGCTTGAAAAATTGCATTGCCTATGGGCCTGGGGTCCTTGATTTGGCGCATCAGCCGGATGAATGGATCGGTGTTGACGATATGTTGGACTCTGCCAAGGTCATGGCTTTAAGCCTGCAGGAATTGCTAACTTAAGTCTGTAAGATCATTTCATTGCCATTTGTCCAAACTTGGATTCGACTCTCCCCACGGTTGGGTCTAAACTTAAAACAGAAAAGCCACTAAACAGGAGAAACTTCATGACACTCTCATTTCGTACTGCGGCACTTGCCAGCGCGCTGGCGCTTGGCACGGCATTTTCCGCCTATGCGGCCCAAACTGAAATCACAATCGGCATGCAGCTTGAGCCGCCTAACCTTGACCCAACTGGCGGTGCCGCAGGTGCAATTGACAGTGTCGTTTATTCCAATGTTTTTGAGGGCCTGACGCGCTATTTGAGTGATGGATCTATTGCACCGCAACTGGCCAAAAGCTGGGACATTTCAGACGATGGTCTGACGTATACGTTTCATTTGCAAACGGGTGTGAAGTTCCACGATGGCAGTGATATGAATGCCGACGATGTGGTGTTTTCGCTGAACCGCGCACGTGCTGAGGACAGCACTAACGCCCAGAAAGCCTTGTTCGCGGGTATCAATAGTGTCCAAGCGATTAATGCAGCCACGGTCAAGGTCGAACTGGCCTCGCCAAATGGCAGTTTTATTACCAATATGGCTTGGGGTGACGCGGTGATCGTGGCCAAGGAAACGGCTGCAAACGCCGCAACGAACCCTGTCGGCACAGGACCGTTTGCATTTTCAACTTGGACGCAGGGCGACAATATCGTCATTACCAAGAACCCGAATTACTGGGGCGCGGAAGTTGCGCTTGATAAGGCGACGTTCAAGTTTATTTCCGATCCAACGGCGGCATTTTCGGCTTTGATGGCGGGTGATATTGATGCCTTCCCGGGGTATCCATCGCCGGAAACATTGCCGCAATTTGATGCCGACCCGCGCTTTGTCGTGCTGCTTGGCTCAAGCGAAGGTGAGACCATCCTTTCGACCAACAACAAGGATGAACATTTCAGTAATCCAAAGGTACGCGAAGCGTTGGCGCACGCTATTAACCGTCAAGAAATCATTGACGGCGCGATGTTCGGTCTTGGCACGCCAATTGGCACTCACTTCGCACCGCACCATCCTGATTATATCGATCTGACAGCACAATCAGCGTATGATCCTGATTTGGCGAAGAAGCTGCTGGCCGAAGCCGGTTTTCCCGACGGTTTCGAAACCACGCTGAAACTGCCACCGCCGTCTTATGCACGTCGCGGGGGCGAGATTATTGCTGCTCAGTTGCGCGCAGTTGGTATTAATGCGGTCATCAGCAATCTAGAATGGGCGCAGTGGTTAGAACAAGTGTTTAAGGGCAAGGATTACGGCCTGACAATCGTCAGCCATACCGAGCCTGCGGATATCAACATTTACGCGCGGCCAGATTACTATTTTCAATATGACAGCGCTGCGTTTCAACAGTTGATGACGGATTTGAACAACGCAACTGATCCAGCCGAGCGTACGGCAATCAATCAGGCGGCCCAACGCATGATCGCTGACGAGTACGTAAATGGCTATCTATTCCAATTGGCGGCAACGACGGTGGCCAATGCCAAGATAAACGGTCTGTGGGTGAATGCGCCAACACAGGCCAATGATCTGACTGGGGTTAGCTGGTCAGATTAATTGAACCTTGTAGGTCGGGCAGTTGTCCGGCCTACAATTTTGACACAACCAATCCTAAAATCTCGCGTATAAGTTTGCGCCTTATTGCCACCGCGAAATCATCAAAGCTGTCGGCCACAATGACAAATGCACCGGGGCCTCCGATAACTTCGCGCTGGAAATGCTCAACTATGATGTCGTCGGCCAATGTGCCCAGATCAACTTCTTCTGTCAGGATCACCAAGCCATTAATGGTGATGCCAAGTGCCACGGCTTGGTCGCGCTGAAATGCCGGGCTGGCGGCACTTGATGTGCCGTCACCCGAGACATCGATAACCTGCCGCGTGCCCCTATACCCATTTGTCGCAAATCCAGCCGACGCAAAGTGTAACGCACCTGCAATATCGGTAAATCCGCGCATCATTCTTGGTGTCGCCAAGATGTTTGCGGCAAGGTTTTCAGCACTGGCTTGCCCCTCAACAAGGTGCCAATTGACAGATACCGCTTGCTGTCCTTCGCCCGCCCATTGCACGACTTGAACCGCAATTCCATGACGGCCGATAACCCCTATTGCTGCCAGCACATCTGGGTGAGTAAAGGCCAACGCTAGGCCCTGCCGTTGTAGTCGAAATTCTGCCGCATCGACTGAAGTTGAGGTGTCAATTGCCAGGACGAGTTCCAGATCAACCTGTTGCTGGGCTGCTGCAAAAAACGGCCAAATCGAAAGGGCTAGGCACAGCCAATATTTCACCCGCCAAACCCTGACAATCGTTCCAGCCCAAAGGGTTTCAGCATCTTTGGAACACTGTCCGTGTCTATCAATTCTGCCATTAAACTGCCCAAAGCCGGGGCCAGCGTTACACCAGAATGGGTGGCGATCACGAACAGACCATCAGCCCCGGGCAGGGCGCCTGCAATGGACATGCCGTCTTCGGGGTAGGCGCGAACGCCGATAGAAATCGTGCAGTCATCAAGGCAAGTTTCGCCAGCAAAGTCAGGCACATAACCTTGCATCCGGCGCAACAAACCACGCGCTAGTTCGCGTAAGTGTTCGGGCGATTGATCCGCGATTATTTGGCCATCTACATCGTCCGAAGCAATGCGCAGCCCGCCGTTGAAATCGGGGAAGAAATGAAATTCCCCACCTAGATCAGTGTAAACTAAATGACGGACAAGATCCTTGGCTACTGGTGGCGTTGTGACCAAAAGGCCGGGAACTTTGTTAACTGGAAAGTGGTTAAAGCCATCAAATCCGGTAATCTCGGCCAGCACATCAGGCGTGTTCGGCCCTGTGGTTAGGATAACATTGGGTGCGAAAAATTCCCCTTGGTCGGTGCGCAATCCAGTGACTTTGCCGGTGTCGTCAGCCAGCAATTCCAGTGCGACACAATTTTCGTGAACCTCGCCGCCAAGCGCCACCAATTTTTGTGCCATCAGACGAGCAAACCCAGGGGCGTTTAGAAACTTGTCGGTCGGGGTCAGTAAGCCGGCGGCATCATCCGCGAAGATCACGTTGCGCTCAAGTTGGCGCAACTCATCCACTTCAAGCCACCGGTTTTCATAACCAAGCGCATCAAGCCGCGCCGCAGTTGATTGCGCGGCTTTGTAGATCGCGAGGGCAGATCCAGCGAAGATTTCGATCGCGCCTGCCGGATTAAGGCCGATTTCCTTGGCGCCGAATTCATCAGCCAGTTCCGCATACATTTGCACGCCCAATGCGTTCAGGCCATGGTAATCAGCATTGGCTGTTTTGGTGCTGGCATTGACCCAGCTGAAATTATTGGCGGTGGTGCCCAGGGCGATAAGGTGGCGTTCCACCACACAGGTTTTCAAGCCGCGCTTTGCCAGAAAATAGGCGTGGGTCAATCCGACAATACCGCCGCCGACAATGATTGCATCGAATTTCATGTGCCACGCCCTCATTTGGAAACAGAGCGCAAGCTTATGGGATGGCGTGTTGGGCTACAATCCGACAAAGCCGTCATCCACGCGCAAACAAAGACTTCCAATGGCTTGGGCCGTTGAATGAAGTCCCGTTTTTGCGAGTTTAATATTACTGATAAAAGGCGGGCCCGCCATTTGCGGTTGTTTAATGCCGAACAGGGTGGAAAGCCCTGCACCTGGGTGATCACTTTGATTTTCTCGGCGGTTCTGATCGCGGTGATAACCCGTTTCACAGAACCAAACCACTTTTTGAGCTCGGGATTGGTTTTAACCGTAACCCGTTAGCATTTCTTAAACCATAAGTTCGGGGAAGGGTGAAATCGGCAACACGCTCTGGACGCCCCGTAAAACCAGCTTTAACCTTGGCCCATGCTCCGCTTCGCCGCCACTCGATTGATTTCCCTGATGCTCAGCCTTTTGGCGGCAAGTATCGTGATATTTGCCGTGATCGAGGTGATCCCGGGCGATCCGGCTTCGTTCATGTTGGGAATGAACGCACAAGAAGATACGGTCGCGGCATTGCGTGAGCAGCTTGGCTTGGAAGGATCAGTAATCAGCCGTTATTTCGGTTGGGTTAGTGGCATGATGCAAGGTGATTTCGGCACGTCTTATACCTACCGCGTTCCTGTGTCTGAACTGATCGTGGCCCGCATTTGGATCAGCTTGCCATTGGCGATTTATGCGCTGGCTATATCTACGCTGATCGCCTTTCCTGTTGGTTTGATCGCGGCAGCTATGCGCGGGCGGCCAACGGATACGGGCATTATGGCGACTACCCAGCTTGGTATCGCCATTCCTAATTTCTGGTTCGCGATGTTTTTGGTGGTGATCTTTGCTATAAATCTTCGGTGGTTTTCGGCGGGCGGATTTCCGGGTTGGGATCAAGGCTTTTGGTTATCTATGAAAGCCCTGACTTTGCCCGCCATCGCGCTGGCCCTGCCGCAAGCCAGCATTTTGGCGCGGATCATGCGATCAAGCGTGCTGGATACGCTGGATCAAGATTATATTCGGACCGCGCGCGCCAAGGGTCTGACACGGCGTCAAGCGATAACGCGCCACGCCCTTAGAAATGCGATGATCCCGGTTTTAACCATTATTGGTATGCAGTTTTCGTTTTTGCTGGCAGGCGCAATTATTATTGAAAACGTTTTTTTCTTGCCCGGCCTTGGCAGGTTGATTTTTCAAGGTATCACCCAGCGCGATCTGGTGGTCGTTGAAAGTGTGGTCATGCTGTTAGTATTTGCGGTGATCACCGTGACGTTTCTGGTCGATCTGGCCTATGCAGGGGTTGATCCCAGGCTGCGCAAACGATGACGAAAATTCCCCGTACCCTGATCTTTGGCGGCACGTTATTTGCGGTTTTTCTTACAGCCGCGCTGATTTCATTTGTTTGGACTCCTTATGACGTTGAAGTTCTGAATATACCCGCAAGACTTAAAACACCGAATGCCGACTTTTGGCTGGGGTCCGATCATTTTGGCCGCGATATCCTGTCGATGCTGATGGTTGGCGCGCGCACGTCGATCGCTGTGGCCATCGTTGCTGTGGGCATTGGTATTATCGTGGGTTTACCCCTTGGCCTTGCCGCCGCCGCCAAGCATGGCAGTTGGCTGGACGAAATCATCATGCGCAGCAATGATCTGGTTTTTGCGTTTCCTAGCCTTGTTATCGCCATCTTAATTACGGCCGTATTTGGCCCCTCGGCTCTGAATGCGATTATCGCCATTGGCATATTCAACATCCCTGTTTTCGCCAGAATTTCACGTGGTGCTGCCCTGTCTATTTGGACGCTCGATTACATTCTGTCAGCTCGTGTTGCGGGCAAGAATGCGTGGCGCATATCGGTTGAACATATACTGCCCAACATTGCCAATTTACTTATCGTGCAAGGCACCATCCAATTCAGCCTGGGCATTCTGGCCGAAGCTGCCTTGTCCTACATCGGCCTTGGCGCGCAGCCGCCAACGCCAAGCTGGGGGCGGATGCTGGCGGATAGTCAAACGATGATTTCGTTCGCGCCGCATCTGCCGTTTTTCCCGGGATTGGCCATTGTTTTCACGGTGCTTGGTTTGAACCTGATGGGCGATGGCTTGCGCGATATTCTGGACCCGAAAATAAGGCGGGCCCGGGGATGAACCTGCTTTCAATTAAATCGTTGAACCTGTCGATTCACGGCACTGAAATCCTGAAAGATGTGTCTTTTGATATGCAGCCGGGCAAAGTCTTTGGCATTGTTGGCGAAAGTGGTTCGGGCAAGTCGATGACGGCGTTGGCCGTAATGGGTTTGCTACCAGATGGCGCGGATGCATCAGGCGAGGTTGGGTTCGACGGGCGCGATTTGTTAACGACGCCAGAAGCCGATTTATGCGCCTTGCGCGGCAATCAGATCGGCATGATTTTCCAAGAACCTATGACGGCCCTGAACCCGGTTCTGACCATCGGCGATCAAGTGGCCGAAACGCTGGTGATCCACGGCAAAGCGACGCGTAAGGAAGCGTTGAAAATTGCCCGACAACGTCTTGATCGGGTTGGGTTGCCGGCCGCGCAATTTCCGCTTGATCGTTATCCGCATGAATTGTCTGGCGGTCAACGCCAGCGGGTGGTGATCGCGTTGGCCATCGCTTTGCGCCCGAAATTGTTAATCGCAGACGAACCAACCACGGCCCTTGATGTGACCGCACAGGCGCAAATTCTTGATCTACTGAAATCTTTGGTGGCCGAAGAAGATATGGCCTTGATGCTGATCACACACGATCTGGCCGTAGTGTCTGACATCGCCGATTATGTTGCCGTGATGCAAAATGGTGAGATCGTTGAAGCAGGGACCACCGCTGCGATTTTTAAGAACATGCAGCATCCATATACCAAGCAGTTGCTAAAGGCGTCCGCGCATCTGCCCGATCGCGTGGCGCATGTTGATGATAAGCCGATCCTTGAGGTTAACAATGCCACGCGCATCTACACGTTGCCGCGCGAAAAACTGTTTCAGGCGCCGCCACGCTTTATGGCGGTTAACGACGTTAGTTTCACTCTTTTTCAAGGTGAAAACCTTGGGCTGGTCGGAGAAAGCGGCTGCGGGAAATCCACGCTGACACGGGCGATTTTGGGCCTTGATCGCTTGCAAAGTGGCAACATCAAGTTGTTTGGCAAGTCAGTGTCACCCGATATGCCAAACTCTTTGCGATCTGGTGTTCAGGTGGTGTTTCAAGATCCCTACGGCAGTTTCAATCCGCGTTGGAAGGTTGAACGCCTTGTTGGCGAGCCTTTTCATTTGCGAGCGTCACCAACAGATATCCGCGAACAGGTTGCCCAGGCATTGATCAGCGTCGGTATGCAACCCGAAGACATGTCAAAATACATCCACGAATTTTCAGGTGGCCAACGCCAGCGTATCGCAATTGCACGTGCTTTGATCTTACGGCCTGAATTGATTGTGTTGGATGAGGCGGTATCGGCTTTGGATGTTTCGATTAGGGCGCAGATATTGGATTTGCTGGCGGATTTGTCGGGCCGATTAAACCTAAGCTATCTTTTCATCAGCCACGATCTGTCGGTCGTTCGAGCCATCACAGATCGGGTGTTGGTGATGAAAGCTGGCGAAATTGTCGAATTCGGGAAAACCGAAGACGTGTTCAAAAACCCAAGTCACCAGTATACGCGCGATCTGATTGCAGCGACGCCAAAGCTGCCGGAACAAGTTGCCTAGATATCTTTGCACACTACGGGATAGGTAAATCGAACTGCGCTTTTCGGCCAATGTTTCGCAGAGTCAAAACAGCTCACTTGCCCCATCCCTTTTACCCAGAATTCACCAGTATCAACAGCGATAGCTCGTCCAGAGGCAATCGTGCGCCGCACTTCGAAATGCATATGCAGGATCCCACTGGAAAGCACCCCAGTACGGCCAAGACCGCCAATCATTTGGCCGCGCGTCACGCGTTCACCAACCACCAACGCCCGGGAATTCAGGTGCTTGTAAATCGTACGAACCTGCCGCCCCTTGGCGTCTTTTCCGTGGTTCACCTCAATCGTGTTGCCATACATCGGATGAAAATTCGATTGCACGACGGTCCCATTGGACGCCGCAATCACCGAAGCGCCTTTTGGCGCAATGATATCAATACCCAAATGCTCGGAACGACTTTCATTCAAAAGCGGGTTTTTGAAACGGTGGAATTGTTGTGAAATTGATGGCGCGTTCTTGGGCAGTACAGTGTCGATGGTGATTTGATCTGGATACATTTTTTTGATTTTTGCGCCGTGTTTGTCCATTCCACCGATGCAACCGCTTATAAGAAGGGCCAAAACGGCAAGTTTCGCCTTTGCTAAAACTTTGAGAATACGCATCTATTTGGCCTTTAGGCTTGCAGAATTCGGTCGCTACGCATTGCATATTGCCGCGAAACCCGCAAATTGTAAGACATTCCCTTGAATTGCGCGCCGAAAGATATTCAACATGACACTTTCATCACTTTGGTACCCAACTGACAAATGTTATATTGACGGCGGGTGGGTCGCTGCGCAAAACGGCGGTACGCTATCCCTTGAAAACCCTTCAACGGGCGAAGAAATCGGCAGGATCGCGAGGGGCGACAAGGCAGATATCGATGCGGCGGTTGATGCTGCTCAAGCTGCGCGCAAAGGCGAATGGGCACGCTTGCCTGCGTTTGAACGTGGCCGTCTTTTAAGTCACATGGGTCAATTGGTGTTAACGCATATTGATGCATTGGCCGAGATCGAGGCAGCGGATGTCGGAAAACCGTTAAAACAGGCGCGCGCAGATGCAATGGCTTTGGCCCGCTATCTGGAGTTTTATGGCGGCGCTGCTGACAAAATTCATGGCGAAACCATTCCTTATCTGGATGGCTATACAGTCTACACTCTGCGCGAACCACACGGCGTAACTGGCCACATTGTACCTTGGAACTATCCGATGCAAATCATTGGTCGCTCGGTTGGGGCGGCCCTTGCGATGGGCAACTGCTGCGTCTTAAAACCAGCGGAAGAGGCTTGTTTGACCGCTCTAGCTTTTGCTGCCATTGCGGATGAGGCGGGTTTTCCCAAAGGGGTAATCAATGTCGTACCGGGCTTGGGCGAACAAGCTGGGGCGGCTTTGTCCGCGCATCCTGATGTTCAGCATATCAGTTTTACAGGCTCGGTTCCGGTTGGCAGTCTGATCCAAACTGCTGCGGCCAAAAATGTGGTGCCCGTGACGCTGGAACTTGGTGGAAAGTCCCCGCAATTGGTGTTTGACGACGCCGATCTGGATGCTGCGCTGCCTTTTTTGGTTAACGCAGGCATTCAAAACGCAGGGCAAACCTGTTCTGCAAGTTCGCGTTTGCTGGTGCATCGCGGTATCCACGACCAACTTTTGGATAGCCTTGCGGCTAGATACCAAACTTTACGCGTTGGCCCAGCCAGCGATGATCTTGATATTGGCCCGCTAATCTCGGGTAGTCAAAAGGCTATTGTGTCAGGTTTTCTTGAAAAGGGCCGCGATCTTGAAACGGCTGCTGTCGGTACGATCATTGAAAGCGCTCCAGCAGGTGGCCATTATATTGCGCCGACGCTGTTAGCCGGGGTTGCGCCGCATCATGCTTTAGCGCGGGATGAAATATTTGGCCCTGTTCAGGTTGTCATCCCGTTTGATGATGAGGACGAAGCCATTGCCATCGCAAATTCGACGGATTTTGGCCTGGTGGCCTCGATTTGGACAAGCAATGGGGCACGCCAAATGCGCGCCGCTAAGGCCATTCGCGCGGGGCAAGTGTTTATCAATAATTATGGGGCGGGTGGAGGTGTCGAGCTGCCCTTTGGGGGTGTTGGGAAATCTGGCCACGGTCGCGAAAAGGGTTTTGAGGCGCTTTATGGTTTCTCAACCCTGAAAACCGTCGCGGCCTTGCACGGTTGATCGCGGCCACGTCTTCATTTGCCAAGAATCCCCCGCTGGAGGTGCTAAGCACGATGCCCTTAACAATTTCAAACCGTGATGCCCGACGCCTTTGGCTTTGGACAAATCGGTTGTCAGACGCACCCACGGGCCCACTGGACTTGATGGCGATGATCCGTCGCTTGGGGTTCGTGCAGATCGACACAATCCGAAATGTCACGCGGGCGCATCACCATATCCTGTGGACTCGCAACCAGAATTACCGCGAGCCGATGCTATGGTCCGCCCTAAAAGACGACCGTGAGCTGTTTGAGCATTTTACCCATGACGCCAGCCTGATCCCGATGGATTTCTATGGGCATTGGCGACGCCAGTTCAAACGCAAAGGTCAAGAAGTCGCGCGCAGCCCTTGGTATAAGTCGGGCCTTGGCCGCAAACATATCCGTGCCATTCGCGAGCGTATCGAAAATGAAGGGCCGCTCTCGACCCATGCCTTTGATACCAAGATCGAAGGCCCACGAGAAATGTGGGCCCGCCCGCCGCACAAAAAGGCGCTGGACCAAATGTGGTATGCAGGCGAATTAACAACCTGTCACCGCGAGAGTTTTGTTAAATTCTATGATCTTGCCGAACGGGTTATTCCAGCGGAGCACCTTGCTGCGCGCCACACCGATAAGGCACAAATCGACTGGCTGTGCACCGCCGCACTTGATCGGCTGTCTTTTGGTAATCAAGGCGAAGTGCAGCGGTTTTGGGCAGCAATGGATGCGGTTGAAGTTAAAGCTTGGATAGCTAAGCAAAAACACCTGCGCCCGGTTTTGGTTGAAAGTGATGATAAAACGCTGCACGCCGCCTTTGCGCCGTCAGATATCGAAGAACGGCTTGTGAACGCACCTGAACCCACAAAACGGTTGCGCATTATTAACCCTTTTGATCCGGCAATCCGCGATCGAAATCGGCTGGAACGGCTGTTTGGGTTTGAGTACCGCAATGAAATGTTTGTGCCGCAGGCCAAGCGTGTTTGGGGGTATTATGTCTACCCGCTTTTGGAAGGCGATCGCTTTGTTGGCCGTATGGAAATAAAGGCAGATCGAGCAAAAGGTCAGATGATAGTTACCGGGTTTTGGCCTGAAGCCGGAGTTAAATGGGGCAACAGGAGATTTGAAAAACTAGAGGCCGAGCTTGCGCGTTTCGCCCGCTTGGCAGGGATCAAGTCAGTGGGTTGGGATTGCCCGCGCGTCAGCAGCATTTGAGCGATCTATTGCTACAAGAAGTCATAGACGGTTTAACCAACTGTAAGAATTCCTCTGATGTAAGCCATTGTTTTATAAATATAAATCTCGACCCCCGGCATTCCACGAAACTAGTAAACTAGTTTACTGGTTTGGCCGTGCAATGGTTCTGGCAATGTTATTTTGGAAAGCCTCCCGTATCGACGCGCGCAGTTTTAGCTTCATGCTTTGGAAACCCAGCGTCCTAGTTTAAGGTCTGATCAACAACATCGGAGTACACCCATGAAATCCGCAATCAGAACGTTCATTCTATTGCTGGCAATCGGCCCGCTAGCAAACACAGCCCAGGCACAATCGATCACCGACGAGCAAGAAAGCTACATCCGCGCCAATACGATATTTTTCATCTATCACGAACTTGGCCATGCCCTGATCGATCTTCTTCGCCTGCCGGTTTTTGGCCAGGAGGAAGACGCCGCCGATGTGCTTGGCGTGGTTCTGTCGGAAACCATTAACGACGAAAATGACAACGAGATCATCATGCTGGCGGCAGCGGATAACTTTGCCTATATGGC
>JBLHMX010000012.1:0-25747 GCA_047622625.1 Paracoccaceae bacterium
ATGTTAAACCGCTGTAAGAAGGTGAACCCGCTGAAATCCAGCAGATATTTGAACCGGCTGAATGTGTAGGTTTGCTGAGCGGGCGCGGCGTATAATGGCAAGCTAAGGGTGATTGTTCCTGCCGCAGTGTTTTTGGCGCGCACGTAAACTTCGCGCCCAACGCCCGTGCCTTCGACAAGCGATCCAATAGGAATTTGCGCCACATTCGCCACGTTACTTAGCGTGGTTGGGGCGCTGTTAGTATAGTTCGCAAGTGATGTGAAAACGTCGGTATCCCAATTGGTCGAGCCGTCGCTTTCAAGCTGACCATTGCGCAGTATTCGACGGTTTGCATAGCTGTCGATATTGTCAACAACCGCGTGAACATCCAGTGGTTCACTAAGTTTAACCCGACGCCCGCACATATCTAGCGACTCGTGATCGGTGAAATTGAACAGCGCTTGTAGGGATTTCTTTAACGCCAGTTCTTCGTCACCAAACGCTTCGACATAGCTTGGCAAATCAAAGTTCTGGATCATAGTAAACCGGATGTCATCTGGCATTGTGACGGTACCTTGAAACCGGGCCTTTGCTTGCAGCGTGGTATTGGTCGCCAGATAATACGACCCTTCAGACACCAGAACTGTACCGCCATCAGCGGCCTGATCCGCGGCTTCAAACGCGCTGGCGTCATCTGTAACACCGTCCCCGATAGCACCAAAATCGCGCACGTCGACCCAATCCATCATCTTGCGGTGAAACACGTTTGTCGCATCTTCGATTTTGATGCTTTCAACGCGAACGATGCCACCGTCCAACCCCGTGAGATCAAGGCCAAAATGGCCATAAACCGGTGTGGACCCCCAAACCATATCAACACCAGTACGGTCGCCTGCGCCGATAATAGCTGTGATTTCAACGATTTCGCCGTAAGTCGTTAAGGCGGTTTCGTTACCGGTCTCGGCCAGGCCCGTGACATTCGCACCTGATATATCCCCGGCCCAACCGGCGATACGTACGGTTGGTAGATTGCCGCTCATTGCTTTGATGCGCGCCGTTACTTGCAAATAACACCCCGCCGACATTGGGGTTTCGCCAGTATATCGCAGCTTTTGTGTGCTGTCGGTTTTGAAAATCTCAAGGCAAGTGCCAAAATCGGAATCTGCGGGCACAATCGAGGCCGTGCCGCTGCTGTCATAGGTGGTTGATCCTGTCGTGCCGTCCTGATTGGACCAGACGCTTAACCCGTCACCAAAACTGGGAGGCATCAGATCCACGCCGTCGGTAATTGCCTTATTCATGATAAAATTCCTTAATCAAAAAATTAAATAATGCCCACAAGTCAGAACTTTCTCCCCGGAAATTGAGGTATCTGATGAAATATGCATGCAAAAAGCCCGGCTCGCTGAAACCGATCCGCGGGCTTTTATAGAAAGTTGACTAATTTTCGGTTAATTTGAGGAAAACTGGCAGGAACAATCCCGTTTACGTCGACAATTCAGCGGATCGTTCAATATGTACGCCACTGATTTGCCAACCGTCCTCGGTTTTTGTCATCACGTAGTCCGCCACGAAAAAGCTACCCTTGGCGTCTTGGATCAGGACCTTTTGCACCAGCAAACCATTAATAGTCTCAAGCGCCAAAAACTCGATCTGCGACGGTCGCCAAACCATCGGATAACCATTTCGCACCATCTGCCCGAACCTTTCAGGCGTGCGGAACATGGCCTGCAATTCAGGTGAAGCAAAATTAAAGGCAGTCTCAAAATCATCTACCAGAAACGCCTGGATTTGCGACGAGATGACTTTTTCGATGCCTTCGATACTGGGTTCTTCGCCAAATACTGGCCCCGTCAGACCCAAGGCCAAAACAGCTGCAAGAATATGTTTCATAACTTACCCTCCTGTTCAAAGGGTAAGCTTAACCGCAATACGATCAAATCACAATTATGCGAGCATTCAGGCGCTTACCAATTCGCCTGCCAAACCTTTTTCGATCAGCGCAATGCTTTCATCAACACCGTAGAGCGCAATGAAACCGCCAAAACGAGGGCCTTGGGATGCGCCCAACAGAACTTCGTAAATAGCTTTGAACCAATCACGCAGAGGATCAAACTCGTGTTCCTTGCCAACCGCGAAGACCAAAGATTGCAAGGCTTCGGCATCCAACCCTGCGTCCCAGACGCGCAAACGTTCTGCCAAATCGGCCAACGCCGCCGCTTCTTTTTCGTCAGCTGCGCGGAACACCCTTGTTGGCGCCACGAAGTCATTGAAATACCGCAAGGCAAATTCGGCTGCTGCATCCAGATCAGGATGTGTTTCTGCCGAAGCTTCGGGCGCGTAGCGTTTAATGAACCCCCACAAGCCGTCCTTGTCTTTTGCGGATGCCACACTTGCCAAATTTAGCAACATCGCAAACGGCACGACCATATTTGATGCAGGCGCTTGCCCCGCGTGAATGTGCCAAACTGGGTTGTTCAATTGCGCGGCAACATCTTGCCCGTCAAAGCCCCGCAAGTGCTGGTGATATTCGTCAACTGCCTTTGGGATCACGTCAAAAAACAGCCGCTTGGCAGTCTTTGGCTTTTGAAACATGAACAATGACAACGAATGTGGTGACGCATAGCGCAACCATTCTTCCATCGACAAACCATTGCCCTTGGATTTCGAAATCTTCTGGCCCTGTTCGTCGTTGAACAACTCATAAGTCAGTGTTTCAGGTTTTGGCTCGCCCAGCGCTCGGCAAATTTTGCTGGCTTGGGTAACGCTATCGATCAAGTCTTTGCCAGACATTTCATAATCAACACCAAGAGCAGCCCAGCGCATGGCCCAATCGACCTTCCACTGCAGTTTCACGTGACCACCTGTCACCGGAACTTCAACGCGTTCGCCATCGGGTTCAGCGTAGACAATCGTTCCGGCCTCAACATTGCGTTCAAGTACGGGCACCTGCAAAACATGTCCGGTCTTAGGCGATATTGGCAGAAACGGCGAATAAGTCGCCTGACGTTCTGCCCCCAAAGTTGGTAGCATGATGTCCATGATCGCGTCATAGCGCGCCAAAATACGCAGCAGCATTTCATCGAACCGGCCGGATTTGTAATAGTCGCTGGAACTGGCGAATTCATATTCAAAGCCAAAGTCATCCAACAACGCATTCAGCCGCGCGTTGTTATGAGCTGCAAAACTGTCATGGGTTCCAAAAGGATCGCGCACGATACTTAACGGCAGGTTCAGATCCTCGGTCATCTGCGCCTGATTTGGCACATTGCCTGGCACCTTTCGCATGCCATCCATATCGTCGGAAAAACAAAGCAACTTGGTGGGAATGTCACTTAAAACTTCAAACGCTTGGCGCACCATTGTCGTTCGCGCAACTTCCCCGAACGTGCCGATATGAGGCAAACCGGACGGGCCGTACCCTGTTTCAAACAGCACATATCCTTTTGCCGGAGGGCCCTTCGCGTAGCGTTTCACCAATTTGCGGGCCTCTTCAAACGGCCAGGCCTTGGATTTCATCGCGGCTTCGCGCAGTTCTGGTGTAACGGACATTGGAATTCTCACATATTTCACGGATAAGTCCCTGATTAGGACCATTGCGCCAGCTTCCTATTGCCCCTGCCCGCCAGCGTCAATATTCTGTGCAAAATACAAATCAGAGGTTCACATGACCATTCAAGACACACAGCCATCAGCGATGACGCCACAAGATGCGCTTATCGCCATCATGGTGGCCGTTTCCATATCCGATGAAGCCATAAAAACAAGCGAATTGGTAACGATTGAACGCATCGTCAACCACTTGCCCGTTTTTGGTGACTACGACCCAGACCGCACCAAAACAGTGTCACAAACCGTGTTCGACCTGATGGTCGAAGAAGACGGCCTTGACGCCTTGTTCGGCCTTGTCCGTGATGCTTTGCCCGAAAGCCTGTTTGAAACTGCTTATGCTTTGGCGTGCGACGTTGCCGCCGCAGATGGCCGCTTGCAGGAAACTGAACTGCGGTTTCTTGAAGAAACCCGATACGAACTGAATATTGATCGCCTGCACGGTGCGGCGATTGAACGGGGCGCGCGGGCAAGACATATGGTCGTGTAAACGGTGCCTCTAAGCCGTCGCAAATTCCTAAAACTTGGCCCACAGGCGGCACTGGCTGGTGGGATGTTGGCGGTGACTTCAGCCAAAGCAGAGACGGTGGCTGATGTGGATGTAATCATCATTGGTGCTGGCATTAGTGGCCTGGCAGCTGCGCATGAATTAACCAAAAAAGGCTACGAAGTAGTCGTGCTTGAGGCCAAGTCGAACATCGGTGGCCGCCTGTTGACCGACTGGTCACTTGGCGCACCTTTCGAGGTTGGAGCGGGCTGGATACACGGCCCTCGCGGCAATCCGATTTCGACACTGGCGAAAGCAGAAAATGCGAAAACCGTGGTGACCAAGGACGATAGTTATCAGGTATTCACCCATGATGGCATTGAACTGGGCTACGACAAAGTCGATAAAGCCTGGGGACAGCTTGAAAAGATTTTCAGCAAAATCGACACTCGGTTTGATGGTGACCAAACCTTGTCACAAGCTATCAAGAAAGTAGCCCCTAAGGCCCTTGATGATCCACTGCTAAGCTGGATGTTTTCCGCTTATACAGAATTTGATACTGGTGGGCCGCTTGAAAAACTCTCGGCTTACTATTTTGACGAAGACGATGCTTTTGCTGGCGCTGATGTGGTCCTTACCACTGGTTATGACGAGATCTTAAAACCTTTGGCCAAGGGTCTGGATATTCGCTTGAACCAGCCGGTTACCCGCGTTGAATATGAAAAAGGCGATGGGGCCACGGTATTTTCCGGCAATACGGCATATGAAGCAAGTTTTGTAATCTCGACCTTACCGCTTGGCGTTTTGCAAGCAAAAGACGTTAAGTTCGACCCGCCTTTGCCAAAATCGCAGCGCGCCCGTATCAAACGCATTGGTATGGGTAACGTAACCAAGTTGGCAATGAAATTTGACCAAGCCTATTGGCCGACGGATACCCAATATTTCGGGCTAATGACCAAGGAAAAAGGCCGCTGGAATTACTTTTTGAACTACAGAACTTTCTGTGACCAAAACATTTTGCTGGCACTTAGTGTCGGAGATTATGCCACCAAAGTCGAAAAGTTGTCTGAAAAAGCGATGTTGGCGGATTGTATGAAGGCCGCACGCACGATGTTTGGCCAAGATGTACCAGAGCCACAGACGCATTTGGCAACACGGTGGTCGCGCGATAAGTTTAGCAAAGGCGCCTATTCCTATTCCAAACTTGGTGTCAAACCTGCGGATTTCGACAATCTGGCCAAGCCGGTTGAAGATGTGATTGTATTTGCTGGTGAACACACTTTGTTCAAATATCACGCCACGGTTCACGGGGCTTATTTGTCTGGGTTGCGAGCCGCCAAAATCGTGGACGGGTTGGCTTAGTCGCGTTAGGGTGGCGGTGAATTATTCAAAGGTGCCAGAAATATGAAGCCATTCGCCAAACTAACTTTTGCTTTTATCCTTGCTGTCTTTCCTGCAACTGCCCAAGCGTTTTGCGGTTTTTATGTCGCGCGCGCAGACGGCAATCTTTATAACGAAGCGTCAAAAGTTGTGTATGTGCGGGATGGTCAGAAATCCGTCATAACAATGTCTTCTGATTACAAAGGCCCTGCAAAAGAATTTGCGATGATCGTGCCGACACCTAAAGTATTAAAACGCGCGCAGGTGCGAACGGTGAAGCCTGAGACCATCGCCCATCTTGACGCGTATTCGGCCCCACGGCTGGTTGAGTATTTCGATGAAGACCCATGTGGGCCACAAATTGTCTATGAGCCTATGGTAATGGAAGAGCGCTCTTGTGGTGTCCTTGGCTGCCCCAAACAAGAACCAATTTACCGCCGCGCCGATGCCTTGGGCGTCAAAATCAAGGCCAAATATGCGGTTGGTGACTACGACATCTTGATACTTCAGGCCAAGCAATCCGATGGGTTGGAAATCTTTTTACGCGCCGAAGGCTATAATGTACCGGACGGCGCAACCAAAGTTTTGCAACACTACATCAAGGCCCGCATGAAGTTCTTTGTGGCGCGCGTAAATCTGAAACGATTTAACGCAAAAAAGACCCAAGTGTTGCCGCCGTTGCAAATCTCGTTTCGATCAAGCAAATTTATGCTGCCGATTCAACTTGGCAAGATTAACGCCAGTGGTCCCCAGGATTTACTGTTGATGACCCTAACGCGAAAAGGGCGGGTTGAAACCACCAACTATCAGACTAAAAAACTGCCAACAGACATCAACGTACCCTCATTTGTTGAAAAGAAATTTGCGGATTTCTACCGTGCGACTTATGACCGCAAAGTTGGTGAACGGGGTGGTATCGTTATGGAATATGCTTGGGATATGGCGTGGTGCGATCCCTGCGCTGCCGACCCGCTTTCGCGTGAAGAACTCCTTGAACTTGGAGTGACTTGGCTAAAGAAAAAAGGTGACAATGCCGGACAGGATGTTTTTGTCACCCGCCTGCATGCCCGATATGACAAGACTAATTTCCACGAAGATTTGAAGTTTCGCATCACGTCAGACAAGACAAATTTTCAGGGCCGATACGTGATGAACCAGCCATTCAAGGGCAATGTTCAATGTGAAGCAGGCCGCGACTATGTCAAAAGAATGCGCCTTCGTTTGCGGCAAGAGGCGCTGGAAGTGGCCAAACTTACCGGCTGGGCACCGCGCAAAATCGAACAGCAAATACGCGCGACTGTGCCAAAATCTTATTGGTAAGCCTGCAGGCTAGCCATCAAACGCGGTCACCCAACGCTCGATCAATTGCTGTTGCATGATTTTTGAGCGCCTGTTCCAACCGCGTGCGCCTTTTGGTCGTTCTTTGTTGGCTTTGGTGATTTTGACGCGGCGCGGCAAATCGGCGGAAAATACCGCGAAAACTAACCTTCGGCCCTTTGGTGCTTCAATGTATCCAGCCAACGCCGAAACGAAATTCAGCGTGCCAGTTTTGGCGCGGACTTTGACCGGATGGTTCTTTACGGGTTTGCCATTAGTATCGCGCAACGGAATATCTTTCATCAATTGACGCAAAGGGCCGCCCCAGCCTTGCTTGACCAAAACCTTTGTCATGTCACTTGCAGAAATCCGGCTGCCGTCTCCAAGGCCAGAATGATCGACAAACTTTGCATGTTTCGCGCCCGTGCGCGTTTTCAGCCAAGCCGCCATCATACGCCCAGAATCTTTCAGTTTGGCCGGGCTACCGCCGCGTTTGCGGCTAGCAGTCACGCCGACTGCTTCTGCGGTTAGGTTTGTTGAGTGCTTCATCATCCGCCGCAGCATGACGCCCAATTTCGCGCTTTGCCACTGGGCAATAACTGTGCCGGTTGGCCTTGATTTCGCGGCTGTAAACGCTGGCAATTGAACGCCAAAAGACCGCGCAATTGTATGAAATACTTCGGCTGCATAAAACTCGGGCCGGCGAACCGGCAACCAGCGCCCGCCCTTTTTGCCTAGCGCCCTTTTGGACACGGTCCATTGGTCTGTGGTCGAGGTTGATTTGATGCTGAAAATGGGCGAGCTGCGATCAACAACCTTGATGCTGCTCATCGCCACACGAGGGCGAAACTTCAAAGCCCGCGCATCCATCGTGATGGAATAGCCTTCGGCCAAACGCTTCCACTCAAAAAACACGCGGTTATAGTTCAAGTTCAAGCCTGACAGCGAAGGGTTATAACCCAAATGCTCCGGCTGGCCGGGATCAATCGACTTTTGATAGGGCAACGCGCCAGAATGCACATATGCCTTGCCGGTAATTTCACGCACGCCCGCGTCTTTCAGATCACGCGCCAACTCGCCTAAAGCATCGGTATCCAATGTGGGGTCGCCCCCGCCGACTAGGTAAAGATCGCCGCTCAGTCGGCCATTTTCAATCGGACCGGTCGCCACCAATTGTGTGTTGAATTTATGGGCGCTTCCCAGCGCGTCAAGACTGTAAATTGTTGTGATCGCCTTGGTCACGCTGGCAGGTGGCAGGCCCAACAACGGCTTATAGCTTTCCAAAATCTCGCCTGTTGCTGCGTCAGCAACCATAAACCCGACCTTGCCGTCCAGCTTGGCCGATTTGACGATGTCTTCAACCGAACCTGCGGCCAGCAGCTTTATCGCCTGAGGGCGCGGTTCTGGGCGAACTGAACGTTTGGGCGCCTTCGCCAAAACGACCGAGGCTGCAGAACTAAACAGCCCAGCAAGCACCATCCGGCGATTGAAATAAAACTTCTTGGGATCAGCAGACATCAAACAACCATAAACACATGAACACGCAAAACAACCTTATCGGGATTATTTGGGCCAATCGCCCCTGTCCCGAATTTCGCTTGATGATATATCAACTGTCGGCCCCGTGACCAGTGACCAACATGGCGCAGGCTGATGCGCCAAGCCGCCCGACGATCGAGCCGGAAGGCGGTATTTCGCATATGCACGCGCGGTTGGTGATAACCCGGCCTGCACAACCTCACCTGGGCGTGCCAGAACACCAACGGGCACCGTATCCATGATCGTGCGCCAATTGTCCCATCGGTGAAACTGGGCCAGATTGTCGGCCCCCATCAGCCAAACAAATTTAACGCCGGGATAAAGCGGTAGCAATCGGGCAAGCGTGTCTGCGGTAAAACGTGTGCCAAGCTGCATCTCAAGATCACTGACGACTACGCGCGGGTGGTCTACCAAATCACGACACGCCGTCATACGCCGATCAAAATCCGCCGGGCCGTTGGCTTTTAAGGGATTGCCTGGCGACACGACCCACCAAACGCGATCCAACCCAAACCGTCGCATCGCCTGACGCGTGATATGTACATGCCCCTGATGTGGCGGATCAAACGAGCCGCCCAATAGGCCGATAGTTTGACCTTGTGTAGCAAAGGGAAGCGACTTGGTTTTCACTTACACAATCCGCTTTGTTTCATTCCGGTCGCAACATCTTTTCCGTTAACAATGCAATGGCCTGACCACGAACCACCCGAAGATGAATACATCGTACACTCGACATAGCCAGCGCGCAAAAACGTATTTAGTAAAGCTTTCGCATCTCGACCTTGCTCGGTACTCGGCGAAGCGCAACTCAAACCTTTCAGTGACATTGTGCGGTTTTTAATAATTATTTTGTTTCCTGAAATCGCTTTGGTCACTTTTATATCCCAATTCGTTTTTGTAATCACAGGTTTCCTTGTCGACCCAGAATTGGACGTATTTGAAGGGAATGACGTTGGTTTTATGCTAAGAGCATACTGCGACACAACCAGCGCAGCCAAAACTACCAATATAGACACTTGCCATTTTTTCATGCCTGAAAACCTTCCAAGCACCACATCAATTCACCAAAGCTGGTCAAATGCCGCGATCCCAGACCTGCTAAACAACTTGCCTGTGGCCCGCAGCTCGGCCTCCAATCCGCCTGACAATGCAATCACCAGATCCAAACCAGCCAGCAATTCCACCTGGCTTAAATATCCAAGAACCGCATTAGCGTCTTCCTCATCCGCACTGGCAAGCTTTTCTGCAATGCCCATCAATCGCAAAACCTTGCCCGCCAACATCTTTTCACGCGCTTCAAAAACACCTGTAATACGGTCCAACGTATCCACACCGGCCAATTGCAGCAAATACATCAACCGCTTGCATTCATAGACAGCAGAACGCGCTGCCTCGATCCCTTGCGGCACTTTCGAAACCACGTCCATCCCTTGCGACAGAGCTTTGCGCATATCGACGAATCGGTGGCTTTCCCCAACCGTCAAATACCTATGCATGCCAAATTCAGGTGGCACGTGATCCTGCCCCATAAACACCGGTGCAAAGGGTGCTGCCACCGCCCCAATAGGGGCGTGCCACAGCATCCGCAGCCCGCTGGCCACTGGGTCAACGAGTGGCACGACCTGCCCATAGCCTGCCGTGTCGCCAGTAAGTTTGGGCGTGCGTACGGCCCAGATCACGTCTGAAAGACCGATCTTTTCAGGCCGCAAAGCGCGGGCCAACATTTCCGCCTCGATCCATTTTATCCCTTCCCAGCGTCCTTTGCTGTCGCCATAGATTGTGTTGACGTTAAACAATCCCTCGGAATACCAGCCCATCTTTTGCGCAAACGAAACCAAATTTGGACACCACAAGAAATCCGGATGACTGTCTTGTGTGACAGGCACATCAAACACATAACCGGGCCGCGAAGCGCGAATGCTGTCTGGCCCCATTCGTTCGGCAACCCACAAGCCCTGCCCACCCGCGTATTGGATCATCACCCATGCTTCTTCGGCATCGGCAAACAGATGCGAATTACCGCCATAAGTGCTTTCGCCGTAAGTGTTGATCAAATCACCCGCCAACGTCACCGCGTGACGAGCCGAGGTTGCGCGTTCCAGCACGATACGCGCTAGATCACTGTAATTTGGGCCAGATTGGTCTTTGGGAGTCATTGTCACCAGCTCGGCTCGCGAGGTCGACCAGATATCGCGCACAGCAACCCCGTATTCATTTAGGCCGCCATTTGTAATCGGCGCGGGAACTCCAAGATAATAAGAATAGCTTACGCGGATATGGCGATGCGTATTTTCGACCTGAGGAATTTCCGTGCGCACCCCCGGCATCGCTGCGTCAGCGCTTACGCCAACTTCAATAGTGGCACCCTTGGCGTGGGTCGCTTTTGGCACGATCTCAAGCCAATGCGAAGACGGCTCATCACCGTACCCACCAAGCCATGCATGGCCCGTCGCCGAGTGGTTTTTGCCGATATAAATCCCGTAGCTCATGGTTGGTCCCCAAACTGGTGCATTGCGCAGATGATAGAGACGGATTAAGACCGCGGAAACATCAAACTTATCGGGGCTATCATGGCATCTTACCAATACGTCTATCACATGCAGGGCGTTTCAAAAACCTATCCTGGCGGCAAGAAGTGCTTTGAAAACATCCACCTGTCGTTTCTGCCCGGTGTGAAAATCGGCGTTGTTGGCGCGAACGGTTCCGGTAAATCGACCTTGATGAAAATCATGGCTGGGCTTGATACGGAATTTACCGGCGAAGCGTGGTCTGCTGAAGGCTCGAAAGTTGGGTATTTGCCGCAGGAACCCAAGCTGGATGAAAGCCTGAACGTGCGCGAAAACGTTATGCTGGGCGTGGCCGAAAAGAAAGCTGTGCTTGACCAGTATAACGAATTAGCGATGAATTATTCCGAAGAAACTGCCGATGAGATGGCCAAGCTGCAAGACCAGATCGACGCGCAGGATTTGTGGAACCTAGACGCTAGCATCGACATCGCGATGGAGGCTTTGCGTTGCCCGCCAGACGATGCTGATGTGAACACTTTGTCCGGTGGCGAAGCCCGTCGCGTCGCGCTGTGCCGCCTGCTGTTAGAAGCCCCCGACATGTTGTTGCTGGATGAGCCGACCAACCACCTTGACGCAGAAACCATCGCGTGGCTGCAAAAGCACCTGATGGCGTATAAGGGCACGATCCTGATCGTCACCCATGATCGGTACTTTCTGGATGATATCACCAGCTGGATTCTGGAACTGGATCGCGGCCGCGGCATCCCTTACGAGGGCAATTATTCCGCATGGCTGGAACAAAAAGCCCAACGCATGTCGCAAGAGGCGCGCGAAGATAAATCGAAGCAGAAGACGCTGGAACGCGAACTGGAATGGATGCGGCAAGGCCAGAAAGCCCGCCAAGCCAAGCAAAAGGCCCGGGTCAATGCCTATAACGATCTTGCCCAGCAATCTGAACGCGAAAAAATCGGCCGAGCTCAGATCATCATTCCTAACGGCCCGCGCTTGGGTGGTAAGGTGATCGAGATTGAAAACCTGAACAAAGGGTACGGCGATAACCTGTTGATCGATGATTTGTCATTCAGTCTGCCGCCCGGCGGTATCGTCGGTGTAATCGGCCCGAACGGAGCCGGTAAATCGACATTTTTCCGCATGCTGACAGGGCAAGAAGAGCCTGATAGCGGCACGCTGGAATACGGTGATACGGTCAAGCTGTCTTATGTCGATCAGTCGCGTGACGCGCTGGATGGCGACAAGAATGTGTGGGAAGTCATCAGCGACGGTCTGGATATCGTTAAGATCGGTGACGCCGAAATGAACTCGCGCGCTTACTGTTCGGCCTTTAACTTTAAAGGCGGTGATCAGCAGAAGAAGGTGAACTTGCTATCCGGCGGCGAGCGCAACCGCGTGCATCTGGCCAAACTGCTGAAAGACGGCGGCAACGTGTTGCTGTTGGATGAACCGACGAACGACTTGGACGTCGAGACTTTGCGGGCACTGGAAGACGCACTGGAAAGCTTCGCTGGCTGTGCCGTGGTGATTTCCCACGACCGGTTCTTTTTAGACCGGATTTGCACGCATATGTTGGCGTTTGAAGGCGACAGCCATGTGGAGTGGTTTGAGGGGAATTTTGAGGACTATGAAGAGGATAAAGTGCGCAGGCTTGGGGCCGATGCGCTGGAGCCGAAGAGGGTGAAGTATAAGAAGTTTACGCGGTGAAAGCGATGAAACGGGCTGAAGCTGACAAGCTAGTCAACGAGCTTAGGCAACTCATGCAGACGATAGTTGACAGATTGAACAGTTCCAATGATGCGTTTTCGCGTCATTGGATACCTTGGATGCAAACAAGTCTAGATGAAATCCAGCGTCAGGATTTTCAAGGTATCACAAGGTTTTTGGGAGCTTTTGGAGGCATGGGAAGCTTCAATGAAGCCTACCCGTACGATATCAGAGATGCTGTATCTAATGCCTGGGACATAGAAAATCAGTTGCGAAACGACTTTGAAAAGTAGCCAACATGCCGTAGGGCGGGATTCACCCCGGCGTTTATCCCAAATGGCAGTATCGGCGGGGTGAACCACGCCTTCCGGGCTGCCATCGAAAACAGCGCCTTAATCGCGCACCATCGAACAGAATAATCTGTGTCCCCTTCCGGTAGCGTGCAAACGCAATGCAGATGATCCGGCATCACAACTCATGCCTCAATCACAAATGGACGCTCTTGATGTGTCGTGCGCAAGGCCTCGCGCTACACATCAACCTCGCGCACGAGTAAATTCGATCCGCGGTCCACAATATTTACTGTAAGGAAAATGCTTGCCTGAATAGCCCCAGCAAACCGCGGCTTGAGATAACTCGACATTTGCTAAAATGGCGCCGATTGCGTTAAATTCCCGTTAAACCTAAAAGGATGCGCACCATGCCCTTCAACCTCACCTTCGCCGACTGGATCGGCATCGTCGGCTCACTAATGATCGCGGGGGCTTATTTCGCGGTTTCCAGCGGCAATGCAGACGCCGAAAAACCGGCATTCCAAACCTTTAACCTGATCGGCGCAATTCTGGTCTTGATCTCGCTTTATTACCGCCCCAACCCCGGGGCGATAATAATTGAGCTTTTGTGGGTTGGCATTGCCGTCTTTGCGTTGGCCCGATTTGCCTTTGGGAAAAGGCGCTAAACCCTATTCCGCCGCTTCCACATAATCTTCCATCGGCGGGCAGATGCACACTAAGTTGCGATCACCCCAAGCGTTGTCGATCCGGTTGACAGGCGGCCAGTACTTATCAACCCGAAATGCACCCGGAGGGAAACAGGCCTGTTCGCGTGTATAGGGCCGATCCCAGTCGCCAATCAAATCTTCCACCGTGTGAGGGGCGTTTTTCAATGGGTTGTTTTCGGGGTCAATGCGGCCTTCTTCGATATCCTTAGCTTCCGCATGGATTGCCAGCATCGCGTCACAAAACCGATCTAACTCGGCCTTGGTTTCGCTTTCCGTCGGCTCCACCATCAACGTGCCCGATACGGGAAAGCTCATGGTCGGGGCATGAAAACCGCAATCGACCAAGCGCTTGGCGATGTCATCCACGGTCACACCAGCGCTGTCTTTTACCGGGCGCGTATCAACGATACATTCATGCGCCACCCGACCGTTCGGGCCTTTGTACAAAATGCCAAATGCGCCGTCCAAACGTGCTGCGATATAGTTGGCGTTTAGAATGGCAACACGGGTGGCTTGAGTCATTCCAGGCCCCCCCATCATCAGGCAATACGCCCATGAAATCGCAAGAATACTTGCCGATCCATAAGGGGCCGACGAAACCGCGCCTTCGCCGTCTGAACCACGCGGGTCACCCGGCAAGAACGGTTCAAGGTGAGCTTTCACACCAATCGGTCCCATACCGGGACCACCGCCACCATGCGGAATGGCAAAGGTCTTGTGCAAGTTTAGATGCGAAACATCCGAACCGATTTCGCCCGGTTTTGCCAAACCAACCATCGCGTTCAAATTGGCGCCGTCCAAATAAACTTGTCCACCATGTTGATGCACCAGATCACAGACGTCTTTCACGCTTTCTTCAAACACACCATGCGTGGACGGATAGGTTATCATGCAGGCTGCCAAATTATCCGAATGTTTTTCGGCCTTGGCGCGGAAATCATCCAAATCAATATCGCCGTTTTCAAGCGATTGAACCGGTACGACTTTCATGCCCGCCATCTGTGCGGAAGCTGGATTAGTCCCATGCGCTGACATCGGGATCAGACAAATGTCGCGATGCCCCTGCCCTTGCGAGCGATGATAGGCCGCAATTGTCAGCAAGCCGGCAAATTCACCCTGCGCGCCCGAATTTGATTGCATCGACATCGCGTCATAGCCGGTCATCTGGCACAGTTTTTCGGCAAGGTCGTCAATCATATAGGTATAACCTGCCGCTTGATCGATCGGCACGAACGGGTGCATTTGAGAAAATTCAGGCCAGCTTAACGGGATCATTTCCGCAGCCGCGTTCAGCTTCATCGTGCAAGACCCAAGCGGGATCATTGAGCGATCCAGCGCCAAGTCACGGTCAGCGAGACGGCGCATATACCGCATCATTTCGCCTTCTGCTCGGTTCATGTGAAAAACTGGATGTTCAAGGTATGTAGACGTTCTGAGCAACGCGTCAGGTATCCGGTATTCCGCAGTCAGATCATCCTGCAGATCGGTTATGCCAAAGGCCCGCCAAACAGCCTCGATCGTTTCGGGGCGCGTACGTTCATCTAACGAAATACCGATACGGGTTTCGCCAATGCGGCGTAGATTGATACCTTCAGCAACCGCAGATTTCATGATGACGTTCTGCATCAGCCCAACATCCACGGTTATCGTGTCAAAAAAGAATTCCTGCTCGATCTTAAGACCGATGCTTTCCAAACCCTTAGCCAAACGCACAGTTTTGCGGTGTATCCGCTGGGCAATCGCCTTCAGCCCTTCTGGCCCATGCATGACAGCATAGAACGAAGCCATGACAGCCAGCAAAGCCTGCGCAGTACACACATTGCTTGTCGCTTTTTCGCGGCGGATGTGTTGTTCGCGGGTCTGCAGCGCCAGTCGATAGGCGCGATTGCCGTGGCTGTCGACGGACACGCCAACCAAACGGCCCGGCATCGAGCGTTTATAGGCCTCTTTCGTGGACATATAGGCCGCATGCGGGCCGCCGTAGCCTTGCGGCACACCAAACCGTTGGGTGGTGCCCACAGCGATGTCGGCCCCCATTGCGCCCGGTTCTTTCAACAACGTCAGAGCAAGTGGGTCAGCGCAGACAACGGCAATGGCTTTTGCTTCATGTAACGCCGTAATTTGATCGGTGAAATCACGCAGAAAGCCATAAGTGCCGGGGTATTGGAAAATGGCCCCAAAAACCGCAGATGGGTCAAGATCGGTTTCTGGATCACCGATGATGATTTCAATACCAATTGGCGCGGCGCGGGTTTTCATCACTTCGATGTTTTGCCGATGGCATTTATGATCAACAAAAAACGCAGGTGCCTTTGATTTGGATAGCCGTTGCGACATCGACATTGCCTCGGCGCAAGCGGTCGCTTCGTCCAGTAACGAGGCATTGGCAATCTCAAGCCCTGTCAGATCACTGATCATCGTTTGAAAATTCAACAACGCTTCAAGCCGACCTTGCGAAATCTCGGGTTGATAGGGTGTATAAGCCGTGTACCACGCCGGGTTTTCCAGAATATTGCGTTGAATCGCGGGGGGCGTCACCGTACCGTAATAGCCCTGCCCGATCAGGGTCGTCATATGGGTATTCTTCTGCGCCACTTCACGCATGTGATGCAGCAAGTCACGTTCAGATTTTGCTCGTTCCCATTCCAGCGGGGCCATCTGACGGATTGATTGCGGTACGGTTTGGTCGATTAGCTCGTCCAGAGACGCCACGTTCAGCACTTTCAGCATGTCGTCCATCTCTTTTGGCGAGGGGCCGATATGTCGCCGATTGGCGAAATCATAAGGCAAATAGTCGGTCGGTTCAAAAGTCATGGGGGCGCTCCGTCAATCAGGAAGACCCCGGAATAATTCCGGGGCGGCTTTCGGTAAAAGTGTTATTCGATCAATGCTTTGTAGGCATCTTCATCCATCAGATCGTCAAGTTCCGACTGATCGGTCAATTTCATCTTGAACATCCAACCCTCACCAGTCGCGTCTTGGTTTACTTTGGTTGGCTCGTCGACCAACGCTTCGTTCACGGCAACGATCTCACCATCAAGCGGTGCTAAGATATCAGATGCGGCCTTAACGCTTTCAATCACCACAACTTCGTCATCTTTGCTGACCTCGGTGCCGACTTCAGGCAATTCGACAAAAACCAGATCACCCAATTGAGTTGCGGCATGTTCGGTGATGCCAACGATCACAAGATCGCCTTCGACTTGTAGCCACTCGTGTTCTTCAGTGAATTTCATCTGTTTTCTCCTTGTTGGGTTAATATTATCGTTTGAAGTTGGCCGGTGTGAACGGCATTTTTACGACTGTTGCAGGCAGGCGTTTGCCCCTGACATCTGCATATATTGTTGTACCGATTGTTGCGTTTTCTTTCGAAACATATCCGATCGCCATTGGACCTTCTATTGTCGGGCCAAATCCGCCGGATGTTATTCCGCCAATCGGGTTTTCGCTGGTTTGGTCGCTAAAAAGCACAGTGCCACCCCGCATAGGCGCGCGGCCTTGCGGTTGCACACCAATACGCTTGCGCGCAGCACCGTTCGAAAGTTCGTTCAATATTCGATCGGCACCGGGGAAACCGCCCGCACGGTCGCCGCCGGTTCGCCTGACCTTTTGAATTGCCCAGTTCAGCGATGCTTCAACCGGCGTTGTTTCGCTGTCGATGTCATTGCCGTAAAGGCACAATCCAGCTTCCAGCCGTAAGCTATCGCGCGCACCAAGCCCGATGGGTTCAACCCCGTCCATTTCCAACAGTGTTCGGGCAAAATCGGCCGCAAAGGCATCTGGCACTGATATTTCATAGCCGTCTTCGCCTGTATAGCCAGACCGAGAAATCCACAGCTCGACACCAAGCCAGCGAAGAACCTCAACATCCATGAACTGCATCAGCGTGACTTCTGGAACCAGCTTCGCCAAGGCGGCCGGGGCTTTCGGACCTTGCAGGGCAAGCAATGACCTGCCCTTGATCATTTCAACGCTGCACACATCGCCTAATCCGGCTTTCATCAACTCAAAATCAGCGCCTTTGCAGGCTGCATTGACGACCAGAAACAAATGATCGCCACGATTAGCGATCATTAAATCGTCTTCAATACCACCTGCATCGTTGGTGAAAAAACCATAGCGCTGCCGACCCGCTGGCAAACCCAACACATCCATTGGCATCAGGCTTTCTAGCGCCCGAGCCGCATCGGCATTATCGCCGGATTTCGCCCGCAAAACCACTTGTCCCATGTGGCTGACATCGAACAATCCTGCGCCCGCACGGCATAGCAAATGTTCTTTCAGAACGCCCGCAGCATATTGCACCGGCATATCATATCCAGCAAAGGGCACCATTTTCGCGCCCAGTTCCAAGTGCAGCTCGTGTAACGCTGTTTGCTTAAGTTCCGACATTTTCCGCCCCAAATTTTGGCCGGTTCCATTTGGAAACTGTCCGGCATCGACCTTAGACGCGCCAAAGTTGGCCACGCCACGATGCCCCCTCTGTCTTTTTGCCTGAGATCGTTATCCCTTCGGCGGGTGCGCAGCACCTCTCTCCAGAGTGTTTTGTCAAAATCGGTCCGGTGGCCTGAGAGTTTCCGAGGCGGTTGCTCCTTCGGCACTGGTGTTTTCCAGTTCTCCCGATTCTGATACTGCACACCTTAGTATACCGAATTTATCAAAGCAACCGACTTGTGATCACCCCTTCATGCTGAGTATAGCTTGCGAAACCGCAATGGAGGCCAAATGCCCGAATCCTATTTCTTTGGCTATGGCTCATTAGTCAATTGCGACACCCACCAGTACGAAAATTATCTACCTGCGCGGGTCAAAGGTTGGCGGCGAAAATGGCGCCACACTTCATTGCGCGATGTTGCGTATCTGACCGTTGCCGAGGCCAAGGGGCACAGCATCGATGGCTTGATTGCGGCAGTCCCAAACGGCGACTGGGTTGCCTTGGATATCCGCGAAATGGCGTATGATCGGTTGCAATTGTCGGACCAAAACGTATCGCATAAACACCCTGATCCGATTTCCGTGCAGATGTATAAGACCAAACCGGGAAATGACGCCGCGCCCAATATACGCCACCCGATTTTGCTCAGCTATCTCGAGACGGTTATCAAAGGCTATCTTGATGTTTTTGGCGAAAGTGGCGTGGACGATTTCTTTGAAACGACCGATGGTTGGGACTCGCCCATTCAAGATGATCGCAGCTCGCCGATTTATCCGCGTCACGTTTCTTTAACGGATGATGTTCGATGCTTCGTTGACGAAAAACTTGATTCAATAGCCGTGCGGATCAAACAAAACCAACCTTATCGGCGGTGGTGAAAAAATTGCGATAACCGGGTGCGGTGAGCAAAAGGTTCATTTAGTCCCTGCGGCGCAACAGCCTGTTTATTCAGCACGTAGAAAGAAAACGCCAGCGCGATCAAACCAAAAATGACGCCACCAATGGCCTGACCGATCAGAACCCCTTGGGCACCCCAAGTGTTTGCGCCGTAAATCACCAGCGGGATTGTGCCAAGTGTATGACGACCCCAGTTTAGCCATGTGGAATAAAACGGATGGCCAAGGTTGTTGAAAGCAGCGTTGGCCACAAACATTACACCATTAAAGAAATAGACGAGCGCCAGCGGGCCACAAAACAAATAGACCAAATCGCGCGCGACCCCTTGAGCATTGAACAGATCGGCCAATGGTTCGCGCAAAACGAACAAAATTGCGGCTGCGGCCAAAACATAGACGCCAGTGAAAATCAGCCCGTCCCGAAAAGCAGTTCGCACCCGCGCCATCTGACCTGCCCCGGCGTTCTGGCCGATGATCGGGCCGATAGCACCAGACAGGGCAAATACAACGGCAAAAGAAACTGGTGTTAAACGCCCAACCATTGCCATGCCCGCAACGGCCAGCTCGCCAAATTCCGCCATCACGCGGGTCATATAGGCCGATCCAATCGGTGTCGCGAATTGGGTCAGAATTGCCGGAAAAGCAATGGCCAAGACTGGTTTTAGATCAAGTCGGAAAATCGCAAAACTGGGCCGCACAAAGCCACCATAGCTTTGAAAAATTGGCCGCAGGGCGAAATACGCAAAGACAAAACGCGACACAACTGAAGCGATGGCCGCCCCTGTTAGATCAAGTTCAAACCCAAAGATCAGAATCGGGTCAAGCACAGCATTGGCGACGCCGCCCCAGATAGACGAAGTCATAGAACGTCGCGCGTCGCCGTGGCTGCGTAAGATTGCACTGCCGACGATGGCAAGTAACAAGATAGGCATGGTCGGCACGATAATCTGAAGATAACCGACAGCCAATTCCTGCGAACGACCCGTCGCGCCCACAACTTGGGTCAAAAACCCAAGGTTCAACCAGACAATTATTGCTAAGATAACAGCCAACGCAAAACCGATCACCACGGTCGTCGTTGCGCGGCGGCGCGCCAATTCGGCGTCTCCGGACCCAAGCGCCTGAGCCACTAAAGCCCCGGCAGTAATGGCCATTCCGATGCCAAATGACGTCGTGAAAAACAAGATTGCGCCCGAGTATCCCACAGCCGCCGCCAATTCAGCCTCACCAATCATCGAGATGAAAATCATGTCGGCGAAATCAACTAAAAAGATCGCTATCAGACCAATTGAAGCCGTCAGTGACATGGCTGCTACATGGCGAAAAAGATTGCCTTCAAGAAACTTCGCCTGCTCGGAGTTCGCCACGTCGCCCTGCTTTCTTCTGTCTAAATTAGCGCCTTACGCCCGCGCACGGATTACCTGTAGCATCGGCAAAAGTTTGGCCATGTCAGGCCCGTGACCTGACCCGATCAAAGCCTTACGCAAAGGCATGAACAGTCCTTTGCCTTTTCGCCCAGTCGCCTCTTTCACGGCAGATGTCCAGGTTGACCAACTGGATTGATCCAGCGCACCAAGCGGCAACAACGCCATGGCTGCCGTTACAAATTCCTGATCTTCCGGATCAACCAATGGATCAACGCCATCGCGACACAACGCCCACCAAACCGCGATATCGTCACGCGTTTGAACATTTTCGCGCACGGCATCCCAGAATTCATGAGCGATTTCATTTGGCACGCCTGCGGCCACCACATCGGGCGCCACATCATCGGCACTTAAGGCGGAAACGAACCGTGCTGTAAGCGGGCTTAGATCGGCAACATCGAATTTTGTTGGGGCCGCGCCAAAGTCCGACAAATCGAAACCTTCAATCAGCTCATCCATTGAACTGCGCAATTCAACCGGCTGCGAGGAACCAATGCGCGCCATATGCGACAACAAAGCCATCGGTTCAATCCCGGCTTCCCGTAAATCACGTAAAGCTAAAGTGCCCAACCGTTTTGACAACGCTTCGCCTTGAGGCCCGGTTAGCAGTGAATGGTGGGCAAACGCCGGAACGGTTCCGCCAAGCGCGTTGATAATCTGAATTTGCGTGGCGGTATTTGTCACGTGATCTGCCCCACGTACAACGTGGGTGATCCCCATTTCAGTGTCATCCACAACCGACGCCAGCGTATACAAAACCTGCCCATCGCCGCGGATCAGAACGGGATCGGATACAGATGCTGCATCAATCGAAATATCGCCAAGAATACCGTCAGCCCAGTCTATCCGCGTTTGATCCAGCAAAAAACGCCAATGCGGGGAACGATCAGCGCGTATCGCATCCCTATCGCTGTCTGACAAATCCAACGCAGCCCGGTCATAGACAGGTGGCTTGCCCATATTCAGCTGCTTTTTGCGTTTCAAATCCAGCTCTACCGGGGTTTCGAATGCCTCGTAAAACCGGGTGATATCGCGCAACTTGTCTGCCGCTGCCTGATATCGCTCAAGCCGCGACGATTGGGTTTCAACCCTGTCCCAATTTAGGCCCAACCAGTCCAGATCACGCTTAATCCCATCCGCATATTCAGGCTTTGACCGAACGGGATCAGTATCATCCAGACGCAAAATAAACTGGCCACCCGCCTTTCTTGCGATTAGATAGTTAAACAGTGCGGTGCGCAGGTTTCCCACATGTAAAAAACCAGTGGGAGAAGGGGCGAAACGTGTGATTGTCATGGGTTGGCCTGCATGAAGATTCTGGATTTCGCGCCTTCCTACACCGCGCGAAGGCGAATGCCAACAAGCGGCACCCCAGCCTGTTAGATTGGTGAGAAGTTCATATCAAAGGACAAAAGATGACGCAGAATGACAAGTGCATTAACTATATAGAATTTCAGGTCTCAGATATTGCGACGGCCAAATCATTTTATGGCAAGGCTTTTGGCTGGACCTTTATCGATTATGGCCCAACATATTGCGAATTTAACGACGGGAATATGAAGGGCGGGTTTGAAGTTTCAGAAAACTTTGTAACAGCTGGGGGGCCATTAGTTGTTCTTTATGGTGACGATCTTGCGACCTTACAAAAATCGGTCGTCGATGCCGGCGGTATCGTCAGCAAACCAATTTTCAATTTTCCGGGTGGTCGACGATTTCATTTCAAAGACCCGCAGGGATATGAGCTCGCGATTTGGTGTGAAAACTGATCCGTAAACCTTTTGGAAAGGATTGTGGATTAAAGGTTAGATGTCCCTCTCTTGCGGGGCCTGCTTGCTTGCAGTCACAGACCTCCAGTCTGTCATTATTGCGTTCCGTCAGAAATGGCGGGGCGCATTCTTTTCCAGCCAGTTAATCCAATGGCACAACAGCGCCGGGGTTCATGATACCTTTTGGATCAAGCGCACGCTTAATTGCATGAATCGTTGCCAACTTGGTTGCATCGCAATATTTCTCCATATCTGCGATTTTCATCCGGCCAACACCATGTTCGGCCGAAATTGAGCCGCCCAAACTGTCGACAAGCCCGTAGACACTGTCTTTTATCTGATTGCGAACTGCTTGAAACTCATCACGCGAATGCCTTTTGGGCGGGTACACATTATAGTGCAGGTTCCCGTCGCCAACATGGCCAAAACAGTTGATCCGAAACGCGCCTATCTGGGCAACCAAAAGCCCAGCCTGTTTGATAAACGCAGGAATTTTGCCGACCGGAACTGAAATATCATGCGAATAAATTGCGCCGACTAGCCGGTTTGCCTCGGGAATGGCTTCGCGCATCTTCCAAAATTCTTGGCGTTGTGTTTCATTCTGGGCGATCAAAGCATCCAACACTAACCCTTCTTCAATTCCCTTGGAAAGCAAGTTTTCAAATTGCCCTGCGACGTCAAAATCGCCGACGATCCCAAGATCAATCAACAACATCCATTCCGAAGGATCAGCAAACGGCAGCCGCACTTGTGGTATTTTTTCTGCCACAAAATTCAGGCCCTGCCGATTGATCAGCTCAAAGGCCGAAACCGCGCCGCCCAGCTTGGCGCGGCAAGAATCAAGCAATGCCAAAGCCGCTGTGGGATTAGGTATTTGCAGAAGGGCAGCCAGATTTTGATCAGGCTTGGGCGACAGTTTCAGACTGGCCGCTGTGATAATTCCCAAACTGCCTTCGGCCCCGATAAGCAGGTTTTTGATATCGTAGCCTGTGTTATCTTTGCGCAGGTTTTTCAAACCGTTCCAGATCGAGCCATCGGGCAACACCGCTTCGATCCCCAAACACAAATCACGCGCGCTACCGTACCGAAGCACGCCCACGCCACCCGCATTTGTCGATAGATTGCCGCCAATTTGGCAAGATCCCTCGGCTGCCAATGACAATGGAAACAAACGGCCGCCACGATCTGCTGCCTCTTGGATGTTTGACAGCACACAGCCAGCTTCAACGATGATCACATTGCCCGGTGCATCCAGATCGCGGATCTTATTCATGCGTTCAAGCGACAGAATAACCGGCGCGGGAATATCGGTAACAACCTGCCCGCCAACAAGGCCTGTGCCGCCCCCATAGGGAATTACGCCAACGCCAAAAGCATGGCAGACCTGCACGATTTCAGACACCTCAACAACGGTTGTCGGCGCCAGCACCAGCCCGGCCACACCTTTGAACAACCCCCGCGGTTCGGTTAGGTATTTCGGATCAATGTCGCGAAAACATGCCGGATCAATGCGTGCTTTCAACTTGGCGATTAGGTCCGGCGTTACCGGTTCAAGGGTCATTATTTCGGCCTTTATCTATCTGAAATTTCTGTCTTCTTTTTGCACATAATGCCCTGTGAATTGAAGTCCTGATATTTTGGCTAGGCGCTGGTGAAATTCGGTCTTAGCGATTGCAAGGCAATGTCGGAACTTCGCAACCTAGTTTCGGCCATTCCCCCTTGACGCCCCAGCAAGTGTCGCTTAAATCCGGCCTCGGTATGGCGGGGTAGCTCAGGTGGTTAGAGCACGGGAATCATAATCCTGGTGTCGGGGGTTCAAGTCCCTCTCCCGCTACCAAAAAAATCACAGTGGCCGCTGAAGCAACGCGCAAAATGCGCCGATCAACAGCAAAGCGGCGGCGGCTAATAGGCTGACCCCGATATTGCCAAACCGATCACCGATGAGGCCCGCGCCGACCGGGCCAAGAGTTTGGGCGATTGCGAATATGACCGTGAACAAACTGATTGAACGGCCCCAGCTTTTGGCTGGAAGGTTTTGTCGGGTAAAGTTTGTTACCGCACTCGGGGCCATAAACACCGATGAACCGAAAACAACTGCGGAAACCAGCAAAATGGGCCAACTTTGAAACAGTACTGGCAGTGCCGATCCAACCGCAATGCAAGTCAATATCAATGCCAACGGTAGGCCCGACGCATAGCGGGCCAACACATGCCGCCAAACCAGCGGAGATATACAAATACACGCGCCGAGCAAAACCCAAACAAGCGTTATGAACCCAGCACTTGCGTCTTGTTCGGTCATCCACGCGGATAGGAACGTCAGATAAACAATATAACCCAACCCAAATCCGGCGTAGCCAACAAATTCCGGCAACATTCGGCGCAAAGGCAAGGGCTCTGCATCGTTTTGAGCTTGCGCAGGGATATGCAGTTTTACTGCCGACCAAACACCGATGGGTAGAAAAAACAGACTGACAATGCCAATTACAATCCAGCCGAAGGGCCACGCGGCAGGTCCATAAGTGTCTATAATTAACGGCAAAGCGGCCCCGGCTAACACAATCCCCAATCCTCCGCCTGTGCCGAACAAAATTGCAATTGCCAGCGCGTTTCTGCGTGGATCCTTCGGAAACAAGCCTGCAGTTAAGGCCCCCGCAGTGGCAAATGACATCGCGCCAAAAACGCCCGCGCAAATGCGCCAGACCGTTTGCCATGACAAACTTGCGTTCAATCCGGTGGCCAAAAGAGACACCGTTGTCGCGATCAACCCAAACACAAACAAGTTTGACGGTGAAACCCTGCGGATCAGCAGCATCGTCAAGATCGCACCAACAATATAACCTAATGCGTTCGCTGTATTCAGCCATCCAGCCTGCGCATAGTTCCAGCTCAACTCAGACTTCATGGCTGGCAATAACAGCCCGTAAGCAAATCGCGCAAAACTATTTGTAACTGTCACGCCCAGCGCCAAACCGGATAGTATAAGCCATTGTTGGGTCGTTGATGCATTCATGGATTTGCGCTCGATCTTGCTTTCCGGGAATTCTTTCTAAAGCTCTACCCGCACGTCGTGCATCCAAAGTTTTGGCGGTCGTGAAAGCATAAAAACAACCACGTCAGCCAAATCATCGGGTTCAGTGAAAATATGGTTCGGAACATCTTCCCCAGCTTTGGCAAACATACTTGTGTTCGTGCCGCTTTGATACAAACCCGCAACCCGCACGCCGTTTTCTGCCTCGTCCTGCTTCAACACTTCGGTAAAGCCACGAACACCAAACTTTGTGGCCGTATAAACTGTTTGGCCAGCTTGCGCGATCACACCAGATTTTGACACCACATTAAGGATTAAGGCCTCGTTGCATGAACGTAAGCTCGGCAGAAGATGGCGGGTAAGTTGCATCAAAGCCGTTAAATTGGTGCCGACTGTCGTTAGCAACATATCAGGGTCTATCGTATCAAGCGGGCCTGCTTTGTGCCACACGCCGGCGTTGTTAATAAGAATATCGACGCCCCCGAAATCATCGATTATGGACAGCGCAGTGTTCTCAAGCGCTTCAGCATCCATCAAATCAAACGCATAGGCACGTACTTCACTGGCCCCATCTGTCAAGCATTCCGCCACAACGGCGTCTAGCCGATCTTGATTGCGCCCCAGAATCGCAAGCCGACAACCTTCTGCCGCTAGC
>JBLHMX010000013.1:0-25685 GCA_047622625.1 Paracoccaceae bacterium
GCGCCTGTCAGATAAACCATCGATTTGAACAGCACATTACCGCTGACGATATCGGGCACAATTACCCCATCGGCAGCGCCTGCAACCGGATCATCCAAGCCCTTAACACGGGCGGCATTTGCCGACAGCACAAGATCAAGGGCAAGTGGACCCGAGAAATCGGCATCGGTAATATTCGCTTGCGCCCAGTCACGTAACTGGCGAGCATCCATAGACGAACCTACAGAAGGGATCGGTGTTTCGGTCGCTGATAGAAACGCGATTTTCGGGCGGTTGTTACCAAGCTTATGCAACAAAGCGGTCATTTCAACGGCGGCAGTTTGGCGGGTTCTGATGTCAGGGGTAACGTTGACGGCCCCGTCGGATATCAAAAAGGGCCGCCCGCCGTTTGGATGTGTCATGTAAAATATATGAACCAAACGCGCGCCGGTGCGCAATCCTGCGTCAGCGGCAAGTGCCGCCTTGAGAAACGTATCAGAATGAATATCGCCCTTCATCAAAATGTCAGCACGTCCATCACCACACGCGTGGGCAGCGGCGGTACCGGCTGAAGTTTCGTCAGGGGCTTGAATAATCGGAAACTCAGAAATATCCCAGCCCAATTGATCGGCGTATTGCTTAATGGCCGTATCATTGCCCGTGAAAACCGGGGTCATGATCCCCAATTTGGTCGCCTCAAAAGCCGCCTGCATAGGGATTTTAGACCCGGCGTTTGCAATCGCAACACGCGGGGTTCTACCTGCTTTTGCCCGCGCCATCAGGTCGGTCGGGCAAATAGGTTCGATCTGCGTAAGAAAGGGCGAAGATTGTGCCGACATTTTTCGCCCTTCCTTTATGACCTAAGCGCCTTTTTGTGGGCGCATGTCTGCCGCGTCAATCCCGGCGACTGTTACTGGGGTTTTCATCGCATCTCGCCGGAATGGTTCGCCCAGTTCCTGATTGATCATCGCCTCAATCAAAGTGGTTTTACCATTTTCCATTTGATCTTTCATGGCTTGATGCAAGGCAGCGGTCAATTCTTCTTGTGTTCGTGCCACAACGCCGATCAAGCCACAGGCGTTCGCAATTCCGGCATAGCTGACAGATTCGTCAAGTTCTGTGCCAACGAAGTTGTCGGAATACCAAAGCGTGGTATTGCGTTTTTCCGCGCCCCATTGATAATTACGAAAGACAACCTGTGTAATCGCTGGCCATTCACCGCGACCAATGGCCGTTAACTCACCGACTGAAATACCGAAAGCACCGTCACCTGAAAAGCCGATCACCGGTACATCAGGGCGGGCAATTTTTGCACCGACGATTGATGGTAAGCCATAACCACAGGGGCCAAACAGACCTGGGGCCAGATATTTGCGACCCTGCTCAAACGTCGGATAAGCGTTACCAATCGCGCAGTTGTTGCCAATGTCGGAACTGATAATCGCGTTTTGCGGCATCGCGGATTGAATGGCGCGCCACGCTTTGCGCGGGCTTAACCAATCGGGTTTTTCATCGCGGGCGCGCTGGTTCCATGTTGTGCCCGGATCGTCTTCTTCATGATCCATCGAAGTCAGTTCTTGAGCCCAGCTTGATTTGGTTTTGGCGATCAAGTTTTCGCGGTCCTTGCGACCTGCGTCACCAGCGTCAGCTGAAAGTTGCGCCAGTATCGAGGTTGCGACTTTTTTGGCGTCGCCGACTATGCCAACGGAAACATTCTTGGTTAAACCGATGCGATTTGGATTGATATCAACCTGAATGATCGACGCATCTTTTGGCCAATAATCAATGCCGTAACCGGGCAATGTCGAAAATGGGTTCAGGCGTGTGCCAAGGGCCAAGATAACATCGGCCTTCGCAATCAGCTCCATTGCGGCTTTGGACCCGTTATAACCAAGGGGTCCAGCAAACAATGGATGGCTGCCGGGAAACGCGTCATTGTGCTGATAGCCACAGCAAACCGGTGCCGACAGACGCTCGGCCAAATCTTGGCTGGCAGGAATTGCGCCACCCAAAACAACACCCGCACCGTTTAAGATGACCGGAAACTTGGCGTTTGAAAGCAGTTCGGCAGCATTTGCAACTGCAGTTTCCCCGCCGGAAGGCAGTTCAAATTCAACGATATTTGGCAGTTCGATATCAATAACTTGGGTCCAGACATCGCGCGGCACGTTCATTTGGGCCGGGGCCGAGGCGCGCTTGGCGTTCATGATGACGCGGTTCAGAACCTCGGCGACACGGGATGGATCGCGCAACTCTTCTTGATAGGCGACCATATCTTCAAACAGGGCCATCTGTTCAACTTCTTGAAAACCGCCCTGACCGATGGTCTTGTTGGCGGCTTGTGGCGTTACCAACAACAAAGGTGTGTGGTTCCAATAGGCGGTTTTTACAGGCGTCACGAGATTGGTGATGCCAGGGCCATTTTGGGCGATCATCATCGACATCTTGCCGGATGCGCGCGTAAAGCCGTCGGCCATCATACCGCCGGAAACTTCATGCGCTGTGTCCCAAAACGTGATGCCAGCCTTTGGAAAATAGTCCGATATGGGCATAAAGGCCGAACCGATAATGCCAAAAGCATGCTCGATACCGTGCATTTGCAGGACTTTTACAAATGCTTCTTCTGTAGTCATCTTCATAAGGGTTTTCCTTTGGCAACGGATGAATGGGCAGCTAGAGATTCGCAAAAAGGTCGGCGGATCAGCCACGTTTGCATTGGTTATGGGAGAAGCGAAAACACCGTGTTAGGGCCAGATCGCCAGAGGCTTAGGTCCAGTTTGTAATGGTTTGTTTGATCCGCGCAATACCCTCGGGTATTTTGTCGGCAGGGATTGATGAATACGCCAGCCGAAAATAGTTTTGCGGACCATAGTCATCAGCGAAAAATGGATTACCCGGCTCGATCAACACACCCTTTTCACGCAGTTTGATATCAAGGGCCTGACTGTTAATTCCATCGGGTATTCTGACCCAAAAGCTAGACCCGCCAAAACTGGCGCTGCCTTCGACTTTCAATTGCGAGCCTTCAATGGCCGCTCGCATCACACGACGGCGATGGTGAAACGCATCACGCATTTTCTTTACCATGGCGTCGTAATGTCCACGCGCCAGAAAATAGGCTGTCGTGCGCTGAATATGGCCCGGTGGATGGCGCAATACAGCAGCGCGAAGCGCGCGCGCCTGGCGAATGAACGGCTCGGACGCCACAAGATATCCAAGACGCAGGCCTGGAAAAAGGGATTTGGAAAAGCTGCCGACATAAATAACGCGCCCGTCCTGATCCAATGACTTAAGGGCGGGGCTTGGCGATTTCAGAAAGCTCATTTCAAATTCGTAGTCATCTTCGACAATCAAAAAATCCCGCTCCCGGGCAAGCCGCAGCAATTCGTGGCGGCGCTCCATAGGCATGGTAACTGTGGTTGGGCATTGGTGGCTGGGCGTGGCAAAAACCACGTCAGTATTTTCTGGCAACAGGTCCGGCGGCAGGCCATCGGCATCAACTGGTATCGGGAAACTCTGACACCCGGAATGGCGCAGGATATCGCGCAGACCCGGATAGCCGGGGTTTTCAAAGGCCACATTGCGGTTTTTTGACAGCAATATCTGCGCGATCATCCACAGCGCATTTTGGGCGCCAACGGTCACCAGAATTTGTTCTGGTCGCGCAAGAATACCACGGCGCGGCAACGTGTGGCGCGCAATGAAGCCAATAAGCTCGGGGTCGTCCTGTTCGGCGTAATCCGATGTCAGGCTGTCAAATTCCTTTTTGCCTAAAGCCTGATGGGCACAAAGTCGCCAACTGGATTGGTTGAAAAGATCTGGGTCGGCCTGCCCATAGATAAAAGGGTAGGGATAGTCGCGCCAATTTCGGTGTTTTTCGACCAGCTTACTGCCGGTAAAATCATGTTGAACGACCCGCGACCAATCAACATTGTCGTGGGTTTCGGGGTTGGGTTTGTCGGCAAAGGGCGGCACTGGCGCGGTCTTTGAAATGAAATACCCCGAACGGTCAGCCGATGCTAAATAGTCATCGGCCACCAATTCATTGTAGGCTAGCGTAACGGTTATGCGTGAAATCTTAAGGTGGGTCGCCAGCTTGCGGGACGAGGGCATTTTTTCGCCGGGCAAAAACCGTCCTGCCAAAATGGCCGAGGCAACGATTTGCTGAATCTGGCTTTGAAGCGTGCCTTGAAACGCCGGATCCAAGAAAAATGTTTCTTCACCTATAGCCAATTCAACTCTCCTGATCTGGACTTAAGTTAGGGTATAATCTGGTATGATGATAGCGCAATGATTGCGTGGAATTACCATTGCCTGGTTGAAAGAATGGGGCCTAAGGCCCACTTTCAAACACACCAAAAGCCGTTTTCAGTGGCGTCGGGCTACAGGCGCAAAAAGTTTGACTGCCCGTCAGCGTTAAAAAAGAACGGCACGCGTGCTGAGCGGTCGGGCTCGCGTAAATCTGCTTCAATTTCTGCCAGAACCACTTCGGTAATGAACGGCATGTCCAGATTTCGCGCGTCTTTCAGCGAAATCCACTGCAAATGGCTAAGCTCGTCACAGGCTTGATCAAAATCATCAAGATCGCTGGCAACCCTGTCAGTATCGACAACAAAGAACCGCGCATCAAAGCGGCGGGGTCGTCCGGGCGGGGTGATGGCGCGAAAGACAAATTTCATACCAGCCCCGCTGGGTAGAACACCATGTTCAAAGAATGTACGCCAGTCTGGCGGCACATTTCCAGCCTGATCGCGCGCGGTAGCACTGGCTTCGCCTAATAAAAGGCCGGTTTCTTCCCAGACTTCGCGAATTGCAGCCAAAACCAAAGGCACGGCCAGATCGGGATCGGACTGTTTTTGCAAGTGCGCCATACACTGCTCAGACAGGGCCGTGGCAAGTGGTACATCGGCGTCTGTTTTATCCAATGCGCCGCCTGGAAAAACGAACTTGTTTGGCATAAATGCTGCATTCTTGCCGCGCTGACCCATCAGAATTTTTGGGTCTGTTGCCTTGTCACGCAACAAAATGACCGTTGCTGCATTACGGATTTCAGATTTATCCATTGGTTCCACTTGGTTGGTTCATGGTGTTGATATTGACGCCTGCAAACCTTGTCCAGCCTTAGGTGCCCGGAAGTCCTGACTTGGTTTCGCCAAAACCGTGCATCCGTTTGGCCCATTGCAGGGCCACGAACATGCCTTTGAACCGTGGCAGCAGGTAAAGTGCCATTGCCGTAAATCCGACGCATAGCACCACTGCCATGGTTAGCGGATCTGGGCGAAATGTTGTAAATACGTACATAAGCACGGGCGCCATAATGTGGCCGGACACCAGAATCGTTATATAAGCTGGACCATCATCGGCCCGATGGTGATGCAATTCTTCACCGCAAACCGCGCAATGTTCACGGGTCTTAAGATAACTGCGCATCATCGGGCCCGTGCCGCAATTGGGGCATTTCATCCGCCAACCGCGCAGCAGCGCAGGTTTTACGGGCCTTTCGATCGGGGAAGTCGTGTGCATTGTCTCGTCCTTTGGGTTGAAGTTGAGATAAGCAATAAAAGACGGAATGAAACTGAGACATGCTGTCTTGCGGCGGGATGTCGCAAATAAAATCGAAAAACTTCGACGGAAAGCGTGCGGCTGCGCGTTTTACTTTGTGAAGGCGGCAAAAGCAGCCTTGCCTAAGACGCAAAACCAAAAGCAACCCAAAGTAACGGAGACGACCCATGAAAAAGACAACCCTTGTAGGAATTATCGCGGCCATCACTATTAGCGCGATTGGCCTGACTGCCATATCACCGGCAATGGCCCGCGGTGATCACGGCGGGCCCCGTGGCCCGCGCATCAACTTTGAAGAAGTGGATGTGAATAATGACGGTTTGATCACACCCGAAGAAATGGTGGAACATCGTGCCGCCCGCTTCGTGTCGAATGACACCAACGGCGATGGCTTCCTTTCAAGCGAAGAACTGGTCGCTGCCGTGATTAAACAAGCAACAAAGTCATCAGAAAAGCGGGCTGAACGGCTACTTGAACACCGTGATACTGATGGCGATGGCCAACTAAGCATGGCTGAATTAACGCCTGACGAAGATCGTACAGCCAAGTTCCTTGAACGCATTGATGCAGATGGCGATGGGGCTGTTTCCAAAGAAGAAATGGAAGCGATGAAAAAACGTTTTGGCGATCGGAAGCACAAGAAAACTGACAGCGAATAAGTAAAATGGCTGGCCCAGTGGGTTTTCTGCTGGGCCGGTTTGCCCTTTCACACAAAAAGAGTTACCCGAACAGGTTATGAATATGCCGCTTGATGCAATGACCGATATAAGTGATGACGCCCTGCTGGTTCTTTATGCCAATGGGGATCGGGCGGCCGCGAGTGCATTGACTTATCGGTTAACACCACTGGTTTTTTCGTTGGCAAACCGGGTGCTAAATGATCACGCCGAGGCCGAGGACGTCGCTCAGGAAGCAATGTTGCGTCTGTGGAAAATCGCACCAAACTGGCGCCAAGGCGAGGCCAAAGTTTCCACTTGGCTTTACCGTGTTGCAAGCAACCTTTGCACGGACCGTTTGCGCAAACGTCGGGGTGTTGGGCTGGATGAAATCGCTGAGCCGGTTGACGAAACACCTGATGTGCCGTCACGCTTGCAGACCAATTCTCGGGCGCAGGCCTTGCGGCAAGCCTTAGGTGAATTACCAGAACGCCAACGCAAAGCCGTGGTTCTGCGGCACTTTGAAGGTCTGGCTAACCCTGATATTGCTGAAGTGCTAGACATAAGTGTTGAAGCAGTCGAAAGCCTGATTGCACGTGGAAAACGAAGTTTAAGTGGCTTGCTTTTAGGGCGTAAGAAAGAATTGGGATTAGAAGAATGACACAGAAATCTGAAGATGTTGAATTGGATCTTGAAGGATTTTTCGCCGACGAAGCCGCGCGAGACGTTCAACCTTCCGCCGTTTTGATGGCCGCGATTTTGGGTGACGCCCAGGAAATGCAACCGCATTTGGCGGGGTTTGCCAAACCGGCCACGCGTCCTTGGTCATTCAAGCTGGATATTTGGGATGCTCTTGGCGGATGGGGTACGGCCAGCGCATTGTCGGCCTGTCTGTTAGTCGGCGTGACCCTTGGCTACACGCCACCAACCAGTTTGGACGGAATAGCCAATACTTTCTTGGAAAACGCTGGTTTCAGTGTAACCGAAGACGACTTTTTCATGCTTGATGATATCTTGGCGGAAGGATAAATTATGGACGATAAACAAACTGAAAAAACGCCAAAACGCCGATTGATTAAGTTGGCTTTGGTGATTTCTCTAGGGTTTAACATCTTGGTTCTGGGCTTGGTAGGGGGCGCTTTTGTTCGTGGCGGGCCACCCGACCACATTCGGGCAGACCGCCAGATTTCTGTGCTGGGATTGCGGGCGTATTTTCGAGCGTTGGATGATGAAAGCCAACAAGGATTGCGTGACCGGATCAAAGAAAGCAGCGGCGAGATCAACGCCGGGCGGGTTGAATTTCGCGCCCACGTCATGGCCTTGTCCCAAGCTATAGCAGCCGTACCCTATGATCCTGCCGCAGTGAAACAAGTTTTAAGCGAGCACGGGATTGTTGTGGCTGACAACATTTCGGTTGGCCATAGATTGTTGGTTGAACAGATTGATTTGATGTCACCGCAACAGCGTTCTGATTTAGCAGAGACATTGTTGACCCCGCGAAAACGTCTAGGTCGACGCAAAGACTAAGCGGCCGAATTGTACAGCGTCACCATGTTACGCCCTTCGGATTTGGATGCATAAAGTGCTTTGTCGGCCCGATCAATTAACGCGTCCACGTCTTTTTCGCCCGGGTCACCTAGCGTCACGCCGATGCTTACGGTGACCTGTAGGCCACCGGAAAGAGCGTCACATGCAAAGGGCGTCTGTTCAATTATTTTGCGCAATCGTTCAGAGGCGTGGCGGGCTTGTTCTTCTGATGTGTCCGGCATCGCGATCAAAAACTCTTCGCCGCCGATACGCGAAACCAGATCGACGCCGCGCAGGTTTTCCTGAATACGCTGAGCGAATTCCTGTAACACCCGATCACCGGATGCGTGCCCGTGGGTGTCATTGATGCGCTTGAATTTGTCGATATCCAGCAACATCAACGCAAACTTTTTACCGGTGTCGCGCGACCTTTCCGTAATCTTTGCAAGATGTTGCGTGGTGTAGCGCCGGTTATAGAGCCCGGTTAACGGGTCTAAAACCGCCAAGCGCAAAGTGTCCGTGACATTGTCGCGCAGCTGGTCAGCGATTTGTTTTCGACGGACTTGACTGTTCAGGCGAACGGTCATTTCATTTGCGTCAAAAGGGTCAAAAATATAGTCGCTGATGCCCAGGTCCAGCCCCTTAGCAGCTGTTGGCAAATCGCCATTTGGTACAACAAAGATAATGCCCGCATGACGGGTTTTGGGCCGGGTTCTAAGGTGTGAAACTAGGCGAAGACCGTCGCCGTATTCGCCCAGACGGGCGTGAATAACAAAGACATCCGGCACGTTTCCCGGAGCAAATTCATCCATTTTCTGATCGGGCAGCATTGTATCACATCTAAATTTATCATGGTTTTTCAGCTGTTTAGACCACTGTTTTGCCATTTTGACATGCGAGGGGACCAACATTACCCGACCTGGAGGCCGATCAATTTCAATGCGCTGCGAGTTAAGATCGCCAAGACCAAGATCTTGTGTTGTTTTGTCGCGTAGGTTCAGTTCGTCAAACATAAACTTCGCCCGAAGCAAATTACGCACCCGGGAAAACAAGGCAAGATCGCTGATCGGTTTTGACAAGAAATCGTCTGCACCGGCTTTCAGCCCTTCCAGACGTTCACCAGGTTCAAGCAGAGCTGTCACCATCACCACCGGAATATGCGCGGTAACGGGGTCTTTTTTAAGTTGGCGACATACTTCAAACCCATTCATGTCGGGCATCATCACGTCAAGCAATATCAAATCAGGACGGTGTTTGACAACTTTATCAAGGGCTTCGGTGCCATTTTCGGCCTGAATCACATCATAATACGCGGCCGATAATTTGGCACGCAGGATCATCCTGTTTGTGGCCACGTCATCAACCACAAGAATGCGGCCTGTCATGTGATTTCCTTCCTTCGATTTTGGTCGAAGTATTTGTTGGCTTTCATTTAACAGGCTAAATGTTAAGAAAACCTTTCCAACAGCTTACGGGTTGAAGAATTATTTACAGGGGAAAATATGCAAAAAGAACAGGCAGAAACCGTTGGGATTCAAGCGCTTGGGTGGCTTGCAGGGCAGGACGACTTGCTAGAAATGTTTCTAGGGGCCAGTGGTGCAAATGTTAATGATCTTAAACTAATGGCCCAGAACCCTGAATTTTTGGGCTCGGTGCTGGATTTTATTTTGATGGCAGACGAGCATGTCGCAGGCTTTTGTGACGCAACCGGTTTGCCTTATGAATTGCCGATGAAGGCACGCCAATTCCTGCCCGGCGGTGAGGCCTTTAACTGGACTTGAAAAGCGGATTTCACGGGGGCTTTTGGCCCGAAAACCAGTACGCCTAGAGATCGATTTCAACCGCGCCGCCGTCATGCAAGGCGCGCGATTGGCACAGGATCACCTGGTCCTGGCGCTGCTTGTTGGACAGCACAAAATCGCGGTGCTCGACCTCGCCCGATACCAATCCGCATTTGCAGACGCCGCAAATTCCGTCAGAGCATTTGACATCCACATGCACACCGTTTTCCGCCAAAATATCTGTCGCAGATTTATCCGCCGGAACCAAAAACTCGCGGCCTGATTTGGTAAGTTTGAGGGTGAAGTCGAAGTTTTCATATTCTGGCGCAACAGGCGCCGAAAAATATTCCATGTGTCTGTTGTCTTCGGGAAATCCGGCGGTTTCTGCCGTATCCAGAACCGATTGCATGTATTTCTCGGGGCCGCAGGTGTAAATATGCGCGCCATCCTGAAATTTTAGCACTTCTTTAAGATCAGCGCGGCTACTTTGATCTGAGAAATGTAGATGAACGCGGTTTTTCCACGGGACATTGGCAAGGTCAGGTAAAAATCCAGCGTTGGCCTTTTTGGAGCAGGAGTAATGCATGACGAAATCTGCATTAAGTGCGTGCAAGCGATGCGCCATCGCAATCATCGGGGTAATGCCAATACCGCCGCCCATCAAGTAGGTTTTGCTGGCATCTTCGGCTAATGGAAAGTGGTTTAGTGGTTTGGAAATGAACACCATCCGACCAGTTTCGAAAACCCGGTGCATAAGTTTTGAACCACCGCGGCCGTGATCTTCGCGCAACACTGAGATTTGATATTTTTTGCGATCTGCCGGATCACCCGAAAGGGAATACTGGCGGAAATATTCAGGCGCGACGACAACGTCGATATGGGCACCAGCAAGCACGGGTGGCATGTCGCTGCCGTCGGGCATGGAAAATTCGTATTTGGTAACATCGTCAGTCATATGTTCGACTTTTGACAGCACAGCGCGCACGACAGGCGCATCTGCAGGATCGGTTTGATCTGCGGTATAGGGATGTTCGGTTGGTTCACCCGCTGCGCGGCGCTTTTGGTGTTCGGTTGCGCTTATCATGCTGTCGTAGGCGGCAATGCCAGCCTCGCGATCAATCGGAGCCGGCCAATTATAGGGCGGCGGGGCAAGCGGTGCGGGATAGACTGCCAAAGTTTGATCTTCGAACTTCAGGTTAAGATCTTTTTGCAACGGACGGGTGCTGACTTCTTCTTCGGCCAGATTGTACGGCCCTTCGTTTTTCATCTCAAGATCCCACCACCATTTCTTGACCTTGTTGATCTCGCCTTTGCCAAGCAGATCATCAAGTTTGGCCAAGGCCTTAGCGGTTGCGGGCAGGTTCATGGCAGCCCACCGGAAGGGACGTTCAGCAAATATGCCTTCAAGGTTCCACGGGCAGGTTTTCATGCAGCGCCCACACATTGCGCCATTTTTCTGGGATACACGATAAGTGGTGCAACGCGACGAGTCTGATTTCCAGATTTCATAGCCGTTGAACATCAGCTTTGGACCTGCAGTGATTGCGCCTGAGGGGCATTCACGGGCACATTTGTTGCAGGAATTGCAGAATTTTTGCAGCCCGAAATCAATTGGCTTATCAAATTTAAGCGGCATGTCGGTGGTCACGATGCCCGACTTCAAACGCGGGCCTAAAAACGGGTTCAAGATTACTTCGCCAATGCGCGATACTTCGCCCAGCCCAGCCAGCAACAACAATGGCGGATGCAGAACCTCGTCGTCCATCACGGAATGTACGCGCGCAGTATACCCCAGATTGCGAATTTGCTGGGCGATCACGCCGCCGATTAACGAAAACCTAAGATAGGCGCGCATGGATTGAGCGCAAGCAATCCAGTCGTCGCCAGACGCCCCTTCCATAGTTTCATGACCTTGATCGACGATCATTGAAATGGCGTTTTTGTGATAGGGAACAATCACTTCGCCAACCGCATCATGGGAATAATAGGCCCAGTCAGGACAGTGCGACAGGCCGACCGCGTCGATGCCCAGAAAATATAGCGCGGCCTTGATGTTGTTAGCGTTGCGCGTAGCGTCTGATGTGGCGGGATCAATCTTAGGCGCGGCCTCGCCATCTTGCAAAACGATAAAGGCGCCAAGCGAAGGGCGAAAGGAAAATGCAGTCGCAGACTTTCGGACGTAGTTGCCGTTTTTGGAACTTTCCTGCGTTGGTAATCCAAGGTCGCCAAACAAGGCGCGGGCAAACATATTGGCGCGCTTTGGCACACGCGCCACATTGGGTTCGTCGATGTAAGTCGTTGGCTTATCTACCCTCTTTAGGGTCTCAAAAGGATGCGGGCCGTCCTTGAAGTCGCGTTTTGCATAGGGGTCGAAATTACCTGCATTTTTGGCATGGGGTCCAAGGCCGGATTTCCATGAAAAACCTGGTGCCGGGTTTGCCGCTAACGGCTTGTCAGCTGCGATTTCAAGCGTGGTTGTGATGACAGCCAAACCAAATCTCGCCCCCAAAAAGGGATTTTGCAATTCGCCATTGGCGACCACTGCCAAACCTGCCGCAACGGCCAGTTTGCCCAAATCAATATCGCTTGCAGCTTGTGAATGGCCGCGTGCTTGGTGGCCTAACAAACGCACATAGTTTGACATTGTGACGGCGGTTTCAGCCCCCCTAAGACAGGCGCGTTGTGGTTGCGCATCGCTCAGCCATTCACAGCCAGGTTCAGATGGGGCCGGATCGCGGGGGTATTCATACAAAAGCACAATCGCGTGCGTATGGTGGCTGCAGTCGGTTGGCGGGGCCGACATGCTTTCGCGCAGGCCCGCGATCGTGGCGTCAACACCTGCGGCAAATGTTTTTGGCTGCATGGTTTTAACTTTTTCGGCCAACCTTTTTACATCAGGGTTGAGGAAAGGTTGCGCAAGCCAAGCGTCTTTTGGGATCTCGCAAATGCCAACCATAGAGGTATCACAATAATATCCGTATGATTTTAGATGGTTAGCACGCTCAATCAGGTCGCCAGGGATTTCAGCCTGCTCGATCTTTGTCAGTCCATCGCGCGTGGCATCCAGCATTGCTTGATACTCTTGCATGGCGTTAACGATTGAAGTTGCGTCACTGGGTCGGCGAAACAAGACTTGCTGCATCGCGGGAACATTGCCTAGTTCAGGGGTGTCAATCCGGGCCAGTTTTTCCAACGGAAACCCGCCAAGATGCGCCGGTCGGTTTTTATATGAAAATAGTTTGCCCATGATCTAAACCCTTGTTCAAAGGCCCGAGACATCGCGGGTCTCGCCCTTCATTAACTTATTGATAATTTCGGTTAATGTTGTGCGTTCATACCAAGACAGCTTGTCGGTAAAATGATTGGCGTTAGACTTGGCTGCATCAATCGAGCGGCCAAGAACTTGGTGGCCCTGATCGGTCAAAGCAACTTCTGTCATACGCTTGTCATCCGCGCCACTACACCGGCTAATCAGGCCATCACTGTCAAGCGCACGCAATGCCCGTGAGGTGGCGGTGCGATCGATGCCGATATATTCGGCGATATCTGACGGGTTTTTCAAACCGTGTTCCTGCACAGCCAGCAAAACGCACCATTTGACGCGTGTTAGGCCAAGTGGGGCGAGGTTTTGCTCAAATTTACGCTCGTTGATGCGTGACAGCAGCGTCAATTGATAACCAAGCGAAGCGTGAAGGTCATAGGGTAAGGACATAGATGAGGGGGTAGGTTTTTTAATTGACGCTGTCAATTAAAATCGACATTGAAATATGATTGGCGTTTTGATGTTTGCCATTGCCGAATCTTTTGCAAAGTGGATGCTTTGCGAAACTTCTTGGGGTAAGTGCGATGGATCATATCAAAGGACTTTTGTTTGACAAGGATGGTACTTTGTTTGACTTTCAAGCCACATGGGGTGTTTGGGCGGCGTCGTTCTTTCTTGAACTGGCGAAGGGTGACGCCGATCTTGCGGCGGAAAAATCCTTGAAACTGGGGTATGATATCAAAGCGAAAAAATTCAACAAAGACAGTGTTATTATTTCGCACACGGCTGATGAAGTTGCTCAAGAGATCGGCAAGCAGTTTCCAGCTTGGCAGATAGATGAATTGTTGGCTTACGTGAATAAGACCGCGGCAATGGTGCCGCAAGTTCAGCCTGTTCCGTTGATCCCTTTACTTAAAGGGTTTCGTGCGCGCGGACTTAAACTTGGCGTCGCCACGAACGATGCCGAAGCCCCAGCGATGGCGCATCTTGATCGGGCCGGAGTAACTGACTTGTTCGATTTTATTGCCGGATACGACAGCGGCTTTGGCGCCAAACCAGAGCCCGGGATGCAGTTTGGGTTTTGCGCTGCTATGGGGTTAGAGCCGCACGAAGTTTTGATGGTCGGCGACAGCGCACATGATCTTGTGTCAGGCCGTGCGGCCGGAATGGGAACCGTGGGCGTGCTGACCGGTGTCACCGATGCAGTTGAAATCGAACAATACGCGGATGTGGTAATGCCAGATATCGGCGGAATTCCCGAGTATCTGAAGTTTAATTGAAAAAGACGCTCTAACCCCCGTTTCCGACATCACAGGTCGTTTTCGCCAAAGTTCAAACGTCTAGCTTGGCATTTGGTGAAAGAAGAAACCAAGGGAATGTCAGATGGCGAAGCGAAGCAGATCAGGTGGCCGTGCAGGTAACGCGCGACGCGACAGCACTCATGCGATTGAACAGATGTCTTGGCGCATTACTGTCAATAAGGATCGGCCAACAGAACCCCTGGACGAGGAAGGTGTGCAGGCCATTCACGATGGTGCCATGCGGATCCTGGAAAATATCGGCATCGAGTTTCTGAACCCTGAGGCATTGTTAATCCTGAAAAAGGCTGGTTGCACCGTTGACGGCGAAAACGTCAAAATGGGCCGGGATTTCGTAATGGAAATGTTGGCGCATGCGCCTGCCGAGTTTACCATCACACCGCGCAACCCAGATCGGGCCATTCCTTTGGGTGGCAGACACATCTTGTTCGGGAATGTGTCGTCGCCGCCCAATTATATGGATCTTTCAACCGGTAAAATCAGCGGCAATTGGGAGGGCTTCACCAATATGATGAAGCTGACCCAGTATTTTAACTGCATCCATTTCGCTGGTGGCTATCCTGTAGAGCCGATCGATATACATGCCTCTGTACGGCATTTGGATTGCGTAGCTGAAAAGTTGATCCTGACAGATAAAGTTGTGCATGCCTATTCCTTGGGCCGTGAACGGGTCGAAGACGTCATGGAAATGGTGCGGATTACGGGCGGCTTAACCCGCGAAGAATTTGATGCGGCACCTCATATGTACACCAACATCAATTCCGTTAGCCCGCTGAAACATGACTTTCCGATGTTGGAAGGCGCAATGATCCACGCACGGCGTATGCAGCCCGTTGTGGTGACGCCGTTCACGCTGGCTGGTGCGATGGCGCCGGTGACGATGTCAGGTGCTGTTACTTTGTCGATTGCTGAAGGGCTGGCTGCGATTGTGCTGTTGCAAGTGGTTAATCCCGGCGCACCCGTCGCCATCGGGACGTTTACTTCGAATGTGGATATGAAATCGGGCGCGCCAGCATTTGGTACGCCGGAATATATGCGCGCCACGCAAATGACCGGTCAAATGGCCCGGTTTTACAAGTTACCAATGCGGGCTTCGGGCGTTTGCACGTCGAACGTGCCGGATGGTCAGGCCATGTGGGAAACGTCGAATTCGTTGTGGTCAGCGGTGCAGTCAAACGCAAATTTTGTGTACCATTCAGCGGGCTGGCTGGAGGGTGGCCTGATTGCCAGTCCTGAAAAATTCATTATGGATTGCGAAGTTATTCAGATGATCCAGCGATATATGGAACCTGAAATTGTGGCAACAAGGCCCGAAGATATCGCGATTGAGGCGATTAGGGAAGTTGGCCCAAAAGGGCATTATTTCGGCGTTCAGCACACGCAAGATCGATATGAAACAGCGTTTTACAGCCCGATCGCCTCGGACTGGCGGAATTTCGAAGCTTGGGAACTTGACGGTGCCAATTGGACAGCTGAACGTGCCCATAAAATATTCAAGAATATCCTGAACGAATTTACGCCACCACCGATGGATGAAGCGGTCAAAGAAGAATTGATGGCCTTCGTGGACAAACGCAAATCAGAGGGCGGCGCGCCAACCGATTTTTAGGCAAATGCGAACACAGGCAAAAACCGTTTTAGCCGCTCCTGCAACCAGGGGCAATTTTGTGGAATTCTACGGTTGCGAGGCGGGCCTTTCCCCTGAGCAAAAGAAATGAAACACTTGCCGGTGTGATAACGAGCCGGAGAATGTTATGGAAACCCAGAAAACCCCCGCACAATTACGTCTAACGCTTGCTGCAATCGGCGCCTTGGCGGGCGTGTCTTTCTGGCTGCTGTTTGACGTCCTGCCAGATCAAGTCAAAAGCGCACGCTTCTTGATGTTGCTGACCGCTTTTGCCGGATCCCTTTTTGCTGGGCTGATGTTGCTGGTTGGACGGCTTAGTGTGCTGGTCGCATTGCGTTATGTGGTTAGTATCGCGCTGATTGCTTCACTGTTGTTATTTTGGGCGAGTTTCCGGTACGACAGTATCCATCGGTTTTTTGACAGCATCCACCCAGTCTTCGCAATGTTTTTTCTGGCGCAATTGCCGCTGCCATTTGTGTTGACGCACAGGTTGTCGCCACGGGGTTGGCTGGATTACGACGGGTTATTTGACCACGCTTGGTCGATTTTTGTCCGCATGATTACGGCATGGGCATTTACCGGATTGTTCTGGTTGGTGGTGTTTATGTCAGACCAGTTGTTGGAACTTGTTGGCTTTGACTATTTAGGAAAGTTGACCAACAAAATCTGGGTTGCACTGCCGCTGACCGGGCTGGTTCTGGGTCTTGCTTTGGCGGTTTTGAATGAACTGCACACGGTCGTATCAGTTTTGCGCCGACTGGCCCTGCAATTGCTTCGGTTGTTGTTGCCTTTGGTAACCGTGGTAATGGCGTTGTTTATTGTACTGGTACCCTTTCAAGGGTTGGATCAGGTATTTGGCTCGTTGTCTGCAGCGGGCACAATGCTGGCGATGGCAGCAGGTGCTGTGACATTGATAACCTCGGCCGTGGATGGCCGCGATATCGACGCAACGCATTCAAAAATCATGGTTATTTCGGCAAAGTTCTTGGCAGGACTGTTGCCGTTAATTGCCTTGATCGCCGTTTATGCCATTTGGGTACGCGTGGCGCAATATGGCTGGACCCCGGCGCGGCTGTCGGCAGTTTTGATTTCGGTGATCGTGTTGGCTTACGGGGTGGCATATGCCAGCGCTGCGTTGCAAGGCGCAGCGTGGCGGGCGCGTATTCGGGGTGCAAATACTTGGCTGGCAGTTTCGGTGATCGCGGTTTCAGGCCTATGGTTGACCCCAATTTTGAATGTCGAACGGATATCAGCAAACAGCCATGCGCAGCGGTTTCTAGATGGCAAAATCGGAGTTAGAGATCTTGATGTTTGGGGCTTGGGCCACGACTGGGGCAAGGCAGGGGCTGCTGCATTTGCTGATATACGGGCGTTGAAAGATCATACGGATCAAGCAGCACTTGATACAAAGATCGCGCGGTTCGATGCAGGTGAAAGCCGATGGTCGATGCGTGAAGATAATGATCTGGTTGAAGGCACTGAGCTTGCTGCTGAATTGCTGAATATTTTACCAGTACGACCGTTAGGGCAGGAATTACCGGGTGGGATATTTGAAGATTTTTCAATTTGGCATCTCAGAGAGATCATCACGTCGTGTCAGACGGAATTGCTGGATGGACGACCGAGCTGTGCGATCGTAATCGGGTCTTTTGATCGCAAAAACGCTGCGAATGCCGCAATCTTGTTTTGGCGTGGGGCAGGCGGGCTTACCGAAATTTCAACTATGGTTCGTTCCCTCCCGCACTCAGAATTTCGACATAACGCCAAAGTCAGTTCACTTGGCGGTGACGCTAATGCGCAGCCAGCCGAGGCGTTGATTGCGCGTATACTTGACGGTGATTTTTCCTTTGAGCCGGTGCAATTGGATGCACTACAAATCGGGGCTGTGCAAATTTTCCCAAGAAACAACTAATTCGCGACCTGTTTTCAGAATTTTAACCGTTTGCGGTCTATCCATAAAAAGGTTTGGCACGACAGGATGGTTGAAATTGCATGGCTTAGTGAACCGCTCGATCCAACGTTTTGTCCAGGAATCCTATGGGGATGAATATTGGGCCGATATTTGCCGTCGGGCCGAACTTGGGTTCGAAATTTTTGAAGCCATGTTGATTTATGACAATAGCCAAACAAATGCGGTTTTGACCGCAGCCTGTGATTTGTTAGATCGGTCACGGACTGGGTTGCTGGAAGATATGGGTACATTTTTGGTGTCGCATCCGGATTTCGGCGCGCTACGCCGCTTGCTGCGTTTTGGCGGGGAAACATTCGAAGAATTTTTGCATTCATTGGATGATTTGCATGATCGGGCCAATCTGGCTCTGCCAGAACTTGATTTTCCGGATCTGGAATTGCGGGAATATTCGGCCAACTCGTTCAGCTTGCAGTTTTCGTGGGAACAACGCGGGTTTGGCACATTGGTTCTGGGCATATTGAGGGCGATGGCCGACAACTATGGGGTGCTTGTGTTGATGGAACATTCCTCGTCTCCGGGCGACGAGGGGGATTATGACCGAATTTCCATCAACTTGTTGGACACGGACTTTTCTGAAAGCCGCGATTTTGCTTTGGGCGGTGTGCATTGACTATGCTTTTGAAAGACTTTGCACCTGGCGATCCCGCCGCCTTTTGTAAGGGCGTGCTTTTGGCCAAAACCGGGCTGGATCAGCTGATGCCGATGCATCTTTGGATCGGCCCAACCGGCCATATTATCCGGGTGGGACCGACGTTGCGAAAGCTGCGTCCGGGTCAGGATATCATCGGCGCAAGACTGACCGAACTGTTAGAATTTCGCCGCCCACGTAGCATTCAGATAATGACGGATCTGTTTGCGGCAGATGGTAAAACTGCGCATGTGGTTTTCCGGGCAGGGCCCCGAAGCTCGATGAAGGGTTTGATTATTCATTTGCCGCACAATCAAGGTGTGTTGCTGAATTTGTCGTTGGGAATTTCTGTTGCTGATTCAGTTGGTGAATATGGGTTAAAAAGTAAGGATTTTGCGCCGTCAGATACTACCGTTGAAATGTTGTATCTGATTGAAGCGCAGGCGGCTGTTCTGCAAGAAAGTAAGAACCTGAATATGCGCCTGCAGGGGGCTAAAATTGCTGCCGAAGAACAGGCATTCACAGACACCCTTACGGGATTAAAAAACCGCCGCGCACTTGACCATATTCTTGATCGGGAATTGGGTCGCACACCTGAGAATAAATTCGGGTTGATGCATATTGATCTGGATTTTTTCAAATCGGTCAATGACACGCATGGCCATGCGGCAGGCGATCATGTGTTGCAAAAAGCGGCGCGGATATTCGTTGAAGAAACCCGCACGGACGATATTGTGGCGCGCACGGGGGGCGACGAATTTGTGCTGATCCTAATGAATTGCAACGACGAAGATATTTTGAACCGCATTGCCGCGCGGATAATCAAACGCCTAGAAAAACCGATATTGTTTGATGGTGTCGCCTGCCGAATTTCTGCCAGCATCGGCATCACAGTGTCGAGTTATTATTCTGATCCAAACGTTGAACAAATATCAGGCGATGCCGATGCTGCTCTTTATGAATCTAAACACAAGGGTCGGTCTTGTTTTACAATGTTTTCGGGTGTTTAAGGGCATCAAGTAAGCCAAGGGTCGAACCGTCTTTGCCATCAGCATTGCCCCCTTTTACCAATGGTAACATAGTATTCGCCAGATCTTTGCCCAGCTCAACCCCCCATTGGTCAAATGAATTCAAGCCCCAAATAACACCTTCGACAAACACGCGGTGCTCGTATAGCGCGATGATCTGGCCAAGAACAAATGGCGTAAGGTTTGGATAGGCGATGGTCACTGATGGTCGATTTCCGCGAAAGTTGCGATGCGCCGTTAAGTCATTGCCGGGCGCTGCGATACGCCCGCACATTAGGGCCTCGGATTGGGCTAGGCAGTTGGCTTTAAGCAGGTCGTGATGCTGGGCCAAATCGTTTTCGTGACCGTGTGCTGCTATCAGAAATTCACAAGGGACAACCGAAGTTCCCTGATGCAACAGCTGGTAAAAAGCGTGCTGGCCATTTGTGCCAGGTGCCCCCCAAACAATTGGCCCAGATGCGCGCGCCAGTTGGTTGCCTGCCAAATCGACGTGCTTGCCGTTACTTTCCATATCAAGCTGTTGCAAATAGGCGGGCAGCTGGCGCAAACGCTGATCATACGGCAGAACCGCGCGGGTTGGATAACCGCAGATGTTGTTGTGCCAGATCCCGACAAGCGCCAGTAAAACTGGTATGTTCTCGGCCAGGGCAGCGGTTTGGAAGTGCTTGTCCATCGTGTTCGCGCCGTGCAGAAATTTGTCAAAATCCGCAGTACCAATGGCCAACATAAGCGGCAAGCCAACTGGCCCCCAAACCGAATATCTGCCCCCCACCCAATCGCCAAAGCCAAATACGCGCGCTGGATCAATCCCAAATTCCGCTGTTTTTTCTGGTGCGCTGGAAACGGCTGCCAAGTGGTCTGCCGCTCGAATTCCTGCGGCAGTTTTAAGCCAAGCGATGGCCGCCCCTGCATTGGTCATCGTTTCAATCGTTGTGAATGTTTTTGAGGCGATGATGACCAAGGTTCGTGCAGGATCAAGTGGCGATAAAATATCGTGAATATGGGCGCCGTCAATATTCGAAACAAAGTGGCACTTCGGCCCGTCGTGATAGGGCGCCAAAGCCAGCGTTGCCATAGCCGGGCCAAGATCGGATCCACCAATTCCAATATTGACGACATCGGTGAAACTGCTGCCATCGTGAGCGGTGATCTTGCCTGCGCGCACATCTTCGGCAAAGTCCTGGGCGCGCGATTTTGTGGCGCGGATATCGGGCATAACGTCTTGCCCGTCCACTTGAAGTGATGCGTCGGCATCAGCGCGAAGGGCCGTATGCAGCACGGCGCGATTTTCAGTGGTGTTTATTTTTTCTCCTGCAAACATCGCACCGCGGCGGCTTTCAACCCCAGTTGACGTCGCTAGTTTAAGCAGTAATTTCAACGCCTTGCCGTCAATATTTGTTTTGGAGAAATCCAACAGCATGTCGGTATCAGTGGCCGAAAACTGGTTGAAACGATCCGCCTGACTAAACAGCGAAAGAATAGCACGGTCTTTGTTTTTGTGTTGGTTGGCTGCCAATCCTGCCCATAAATCCGCCATCCTAGTCTAGTGCCTCGTATAATGCGCTGGCGCCTGTTTCTGCTGATCCAACGTTGCGTCTGAAGTTGTCGAATAACTCGCGGCCCAATCCGAAACCGTTTTTGGTAAGATCAGGTGCGGCATCGGGGCGGTCGTGTATAGTTGGTTCAAGCACATTAAGCGTGCCGGTGGTTGCGTCGACCAACACCAGATCGCCGTCTTGCAATTTGGCTATCAACCCGCCGTCCATTGCTTCAGGGCAAACGTGTATCGCGGCTGGTACTTTGCCAGATGCACCCGACATGCGCCCGTCGGTAACCAAAGCTACATTCAGACCTCGTCCCTGCAAGATAGTTAACAAAGGCGTCAAGGAATGAAGTTCGGGCATGCCATTGGCTTTTGGACCCTGAAACCTTACCACGACCACAAGATCGTCGGTGAATTCCCCAGCTTTGAAAGCGTCTTTGACAGCATTTTGGTCATCAAATACGCGGGCCTTGGCTTTGACGATGTGATGACTTGGGTCAACGGCCGAGACCTTCATAACAGCCGACCCAAGATTTCCGTCTAGTTTTTTCATGCCGCCTGTGGATTGAAACGGGTCAGTTGCCGAACGCAGAATTGCCGGGTTCAGGCTGGTTTTCGCGCATGCTTGCCAAACCAGATCGCCCTTGATCAATTTGGGTTCACGTGCGTAATCCGAGAGGTCGTCACCAACCGTGGTTTTTACATCTTTATGCAGCAATCCCGTGTCAAGCAAGTCGCCAATCATGGTTGCCAGTCCACCAGCGGCGTGGAAATGATTAACGTCGGCCAGCCCGTTTGGATAAATACGGGCAACCAAGGGCGTGGCTTCTGAAATGTCTGAAAAATCTTGCCAATTCAACAAGATACCGCCCGCTCGTGCCATTGCAATCAGATGGATCATCAGGTTTGTCGACCCGCCAGTGGCGTTTAGGCCAACCAAACCGTTCACAAAAGCTCGCTCATCAAGAATGTGGCAGATCGGCGTGTAGTTTTCGCCAAGTGCGCTGTTCTTAAGGGCTTGTTGCGCCCCAAAAGTGGTTAGCGCGCTGCGCAATTCGGTGTTCGGAGTCACGAAACTTGCACCCGGCAGGTGCAGGCCCATAATTTCCATCAGCATCTGGTTTGTGTTGGCAGTGCCATAAAACGTGCACGTGCCGGGGCCATGATAAGCGGCCATTTCGGCCTTCATCAACACGTCGCGGTCAACTTCGCCCGTGGCAAATTGCTGTCGGACTTTGGCTTTTTCGTCGTTCGCCAAACCGCTGGTCATTGGCCCTGCTGGCAGGAAAACGGCGGGTAAATGGCCGAAACTCTGCGCCGCAATCACCAAACCGGGTACGATCTTATCGCAGACCCCAAGATAAACGGCCGCGTCAAACGTGTTGTGGCTAAGTGCGATACTGGCGGCCATTGCAATCACGTCGCGTGAAAACAGGCTTAATTCCATGCCAGCGTAACCTTGCGTTATGCCATCGCACATGGCCGGAACGCCGCCTGCAACCTGGGCGGTTGCGCCAATGTCACGGGCGGCCCGGCGAATAATGTCTGGGAATTTCTCGAAAGGTTGATGGGCTGACAACATGTCGTTGTAGGTTGTAATGATCGCTAGATTTCCAGCGGTTTCTTTGGCCAAAGCTGCCTGATCTTGGCCAGCCCCAGCATAGGCATGGGCTTGGGCCGAGCAGGAAAGATGACCGCGCTGAGGGCCATCGTTGGCAGCGGCGTGCATGCGGGTCAAATAAGCCGTACGCGTCACTTCGCTTCGGGCAATGATGCGGTCTGTCACGCGCTTGATGCTGTCTTTCACGGCCATTTTTTCGTCCTAATCTGCATAATGTATCGCGATGTCACCGGGGCCCGAAAGTATTGCGCGGATCGGTGCGTCAGTTATTGGGCCCGGCTGTTGTGCTTGTTCTAAGGCCCGCATTTTATCCGCACCGGTTATCAGGATATGAGATTTTGCCGCCGCACGCAAAACCGCTGCGGTTAGGGTAAGCCGCGGCTCGCCTGCATTTGGCGCCCGCATTGGCAAAAGGATTTTATCCGAGTTGAAATCAAGTGCCTGATCTAACAGATCGGCCCCAGGAAACAGACTGGCGGTGTGCATATCCGCGCCCATCCCAAGTACACAGATATCTAGCGGCAGGGCGGTTTGAATATTGGCACTAAGTTGGGCAAGAACATCTTCTGGCCGTTCGCCTTCTGCAAATATCGGGATCAACTTTGCCTCTGCGGCAGGGCCTTGCAACAAGGTGTCGCGTAGCAATCTTGTGTTGGATCGGGATGACGTTTCGGGCACAAATCTTTCGTCTGACAGCATTACAGAAACGTTTTCCCAGTCAATCGCGGCGTTTGAAAATGCGCGCAAAAACGGTGCCGGAGTGGTGCCGCCCGGCACACACAGGCTGGCATGGCCTTGATCTGCTAACGTGCTTGCCAATTGACCTGCGACAAGCGCGGCCAGCCCGTTTGCCAAGCCTTCGCGATCACGATATTGCAGTATCTTCACCATCTAAGCGTCAATTTCCCGCCATCTGCGGCCATCTCTGTGCAACAGCATCAAGGCGTCTTCTGGGCCAGAACCACCCGGATCATAGGGCGAAGGTGCGTCGTTTCCATCCTGCCAATCCGTGACTATCGGATCGACCCAACCCCAAGCCGCCTCGACCTCGTCACCGCGCATGAATAGGGTTTGATCGCCGCGAATGACGTCCATAATCAGGCGCTCATAGGCATCTGGAACGATTATGTCGGGGCCTAATGCTTCGGCAAAGCTCATGTCTAGCGGCACTTCTGTCAGGCGCATGCCCCCGGGGCCCGGATCTTTGATAGTCATGCGCAGGGTAATGCCTTCGTCGGGTTGCAGACGTATGACAAGTGCGTTGCCGCGTCGGTTTTGCATAGCTGGAAAAATTGAATGGGGCGGGTCACGAAAGACCACGGCAATCTCAGACATACGCGCGCGGAGCTTTTTGCCGGTACGCAGGTAAAACGGAGTGCCAGCCCAACGCCAGTTTGAAACCTGAACTTTCATCGCCACAAAACTTTCGCTGCGGCTTTTTGGGTTGGCCGCGTGATCGAAATAGCTTTGGTCGTCACTATCTGCGCGGTATTGGCCGCGCACAATATCGTTAGGGGCAACCGGATCAAGGGCGCGGATGACCTTTAGTTTTTCGTCGCGCACGGCATTTGGATCAAACCGCGACGGTGGTTCCATCGCTGTAAGGCACAACAATTGCATCATGTGATTTTGCACCATATCACGCAGCGCACCTGATTTGTCATAGTATTCGCCGCGACCCTTTACACCAATACTTTCAGACACGGTGATTTGTACGTGATCAATGTGCTGACTGTTCCACAACGGTTCAAACAGGGCGTTGGCAAAGCGTACGGCCATCAGGTTTTGGACGGTTTCTTTGCCAAGGTAATGATCGATGCGGTAAATCTGGTTTTCGGAAAATCCGCTGCCAAGATCAGCATTCAAAGCCTGTGCCGACGCTAGATCATGGCCAAATGGTTTTTCGACCACGATGCGGGAATATTCAGTTGCCATACCAGATGATTTCAGTCGCGCGGCAATCGGCGCAAACAGCGATGGGCCAACCGAAAGGTAAAACGCGCGGATAACACCCGCACGCAAGGTCTTCGCCAAGCTGTCCCAACCCGCGTTCCCGCGGGCGTCTATGCTGACATAGTCAAGACGTTCAAGAAACGCGGTGATGTCGGCAGGTTTTGCATCCGGAACCGCGTCTTGAATGGCTTGTGCGGTGTTTGCACGAAATTCATCAGGCGATATTTTACTGCGTGCCGCGCCGATCACACGGGCTTGGTCTGGCATTTGGCCAATTTCAAAACGCCGAAACAGGCTTGGCAGTATTTTGCGATGGGCCAAGTCACCGGTTGCGCCGAAAAGAACCAGATCAAACGGTTCAACTGGAATGACACTTGAAACCATTTTCTGTCCTGTAACGGTAATTGCACCCGCAGCTTAGCCTGTTCGGTATTGATAGTGAACGCTTTACTGATTATTTTGCTGGGGAAGCGAAACTTGCAGATCATCGGAGGCGACATGAAACTTACAACCACACCGCTACACGCGAAGTTTGGGGTGTCTATCGCTGACGTGGACCTTTGTGACGTTTCCTCTGACCATATTTTCCCAGAAATTCGTGCGGCATTTGAAGAGCATTCTGCCTTGCTGTTTCGCGGTCAAAACTTGGACGCGGCCTCGCATAAACGTCTGGCGCTGCTGTTTGGGCCGCTAGAAAACCGGCCCGCGATGGCGGCGGGCAAGGATATAGCGTTTGAAGTATCTGATGTTTCCAACAAAACCAAATCCGGCGTAAGTGAGCCCAAAGCGCACCAATCCCTAAATTTGCAAAGTAATATGCTGTGGCATACGGATTCTACTTTTTTGCCAAAACCCGCGCTTGTGAATATTCTTGCGTCGAAAACCCTACCATCTAGTGGCGGGCAAACCGAACTGGTTTCCACTCGTGCGGGTTGGGCAGACATGCCGCGCGACATGCGGGATAAGCTTAAAGATACGATCATCTGGCATCGGCTTTCGAATTCGCGCAAACAAATTTCGGCTGAATTGGCCGCCTTGGAGGTGATGACGCAGTGGCCCGATCGACCTTGGCGCGCAGTTTGGCCAAATCCGGTCAATGGTCGCGAGGCATTGTTGATCGCGTCGCACGCATTTTCGATTGAGGGCATGGGATTTAAGGAAGGCAAACAACTGATTGCCGAGGCTATTGATTTTTGTACGCAGCCTGAATGTATTTATTCGCATAAT
>JBLHMX010000014.1:0-23994 GCA_047622625.1 Paracoccaceae bacterium
GATCATCCAAGCGCACCAATTGGCCGGCATCTGACACTAGGAATACGGAATTGCCGATCGGTAGAACAGGGCTATAGGCCCCTTCATTTGCCGTCCAAACACGTTTACCGTCTCGTCGTGCAACAGCGGTGATACGGCCACTTTGATTGGCGGCATAAACCCGCGATTTGGTCACAACCGGATCACTTGCAATATCGCCAAGGTTCGAACGGCCCAAGCCAATGCGTGACCCCGAAACAGCCACGCTCCAGACGCGCAAGCCGTTGCGGGTTAAAGCTGAAACCATTTCGCCAGAGCTAAACGGCAAGATTACGGAACGCCCAGCAGCAGCAGGCGTGGCCCCGCCCAACAATCCAGCTTCGGCACTGGTGCTTTGTTGTTGCCAATCAACGCGGCCATTTTTGGTTTTTAAGGCCCAAGCACGATTGTCTCGCGAAATTACAAAAACACGATCCTTGATAACTGTCGGCGCGGCCACAATCGGCGCATCCAGCTTGTGAACCCATTTAACCTGGCCGTCGCTTGCGTTCATTGCTGTGACTTCGCCAAACCCTGTTGTCGCGTAGATCACGCCATCTGCATAGGCCAAACCGCCGCCCGTGGCTTGATCTGATTTTTCAGAGCCTGGCGTTAAATCACGCACCCAAACTGCAGCACCGATGGGCGTGTGGGCCATCACGCGCGACTGGCTGTCCAGCGTATAGATTTGGCCGCCCGCAATAATCGGATCAGACGTAATGCGATGTTTGCGACCGCTGCCAGCGCCAATATTGACAGACCACAGGCGCGTCAAATCACGGCCAAGCGACAAGTGACCAAGCGCGTGATCGGCACCACCATTGCGGTGCGTCCAGCTTGATTTATTGGATTGTTTGGGCAGTTTTATGTCAACGGAACGGTTAACGACCGTGCTGACGGGCGCTTCAGGCGCAACATCTCCAACGGCTGGGTCTACTTGAAAAGTCTCGCTAAGGGGCGTGCGAACATCAAACCGTTCGCCTTTAAATATTTCTTCTTTTTTGGCACATGCAACAAGCAGCGGCACAATCATAGTGAAAAGGATTAACTGGTTCAGCTTCACGCGGATTTGCCCCTTATTCTTACGTGCCTTTTAGCGGCATCAGTTAGAAGATTTATTCTTAACCGTTATCGCCTGAGGCTTCTTCGGCTACAGGTAAATCACCACCCATGGCCACAATCAACTGTTGCGCCCGTTGAATCAAGCCTTGTGTTGCGCCTGGTTCGTCAAGAATTGTGCGCAATACCGCGATAGCCGCGTCATTGTCGCCAAATTCAAAATGAACGAGGGCTTTTTGCTCCATCGCTAGTGCCCGAAATGGATTACCGGCAATTGCCAATTCATCAAGTATGGCTATCCGTGCTTCACGGCCCTGATCGGATCCGCGCAGAATTACAGCTTTGAACATCGCTAGCTGACGATAAGTTTCTGGTGCGTCTGTATTGTTGGCAATGCTGTCAAACAGCACCAATGCGGCATCGGGATCATCGGCTTCTGCATGCGCTGCTGCTTCCAGCATCGACAAGAAGTTCGTCGCATCACCCGCGTCTGACGAAATCCCTGCAAGAGCCGCTGCCCGATCAGCAGGGTCCGTGGTTTCAAGGGCCTGCATGACTGCATCGCCCAATTCCCGGGCTGCTGTGGTTTCCTGCGCTTTGCGCCATTCGTTGAAGGCAGCGCCGCCGACAATCAGAACAATCGCTACGCCGACGATCCAGCTGTATTTGCGAAACAGCAAAAATAATTTGTCGCGGCGCACCTCTTCGGTGACCTCTTCGATAAAGGAATCTGTCTCGCTCAAAACGGTCTCCAACATGCACTGTTTTCGTCTGGCAACCTCTTAACGTGAACATGGGTCGATTGCCAAGGGCGAAACCCGTTTTCACGCATCCTTGACTTGGCAATATCGGTGGGAAACTGTCTGTTTGGCACCTGTTTGTGATCAAATGATGCAACAATTCTGGGCGCAATTACATCCTTGCCTTGTTTCGGCCAATTGGAAGGTCTATCAAACGCGAAATTAGATTGTGAACCAGCCGGTCCACAAATGGCTTTCCGACTGTGATATGACAGATGCTAAGGGGACAAAATGCGCCTATTTCCAATTCTAACTGCGATTGTCGTGACAATTGGCATTTATTTTGCATTGTTTGAGCGCCCTGCACTCGTGGCCTACGCCTTGGGCGAAGCCGTTGAGGAGGAGGTTGTTCAACCCGCCCCATCAAACGATGTGGCAAAGCGCCCGCCGGTTTCTGTTTTGGTCTTAAAATCATCGGCCCAGTCCGTTGACAGTGGTATTGTTCTGCGCGGGCGCACGGAAGCCGCCCGTAACATTGATGTGCGCAGTGAAAACACCGGGCTTGTTGTGTCAGAACCCCTGCGCAAAGGCACGCTGGTCAATGCTGGGCAATTGCTGTGCGAACTTGATCCCGGCACAAAGGTTGTCGCCCTGACCGAAGCCAAAGCCCGTCTGGCCGAGGCTACGATCAATGAAAAAGCGGCAAGTTCGCTGGCGGCCAAGGGCTTTGGGTCTCAAACAACGGCAACGTCGCGTTTGGCAGCATTGCAATCGGCACAAGCTGGTGTTGAGCGCGCCGAAAAAGACATCGAACGATTGCGCATCGTAGCACCGTTCAATGGCTTACTTGAAAGCGATACGGCCGAGCTTGGGGTTTTGTTGCAACCGGGCGGCGTTTGCGCGCACGTCATTCAGCTTGATCCTATCAAACTGGTCGGCTTTGTGCCGGAACAAGATATATCGAAAATCGCTGAAGGCGCCCGTGCTGGCGCGCGGCTTATTGATGGGGCCGTTGTCAATGGTCAGGTCGCCTTTTTGTCCCGATCGGCCGATCCGATAACCCGCACCTTTCGGGTCGAAATCGAAATTCCGAACCCTGAATTGTCAATTCGAGACGGTTCAACTGCAGAAATATTCATCGATTTTTCAGGTGAGCGCGCACATTTGCTGCCGCAATCGGCCTTAACGCTGGATGACAATGGCAACCTTGGTGTGCGTGCGGTGCTTGACGGCGTCGCACGGTTTTTCAACGTGCGCATCATTCGCGACACGACAGACGGCATTTGGTTGGCTGGCCTTCCAGAAGATATCGACGTGATCGTTGTCGGTCAGGAATATGTTATCGATGGACGGCGCGTAGCTGTAACTTACCGCGAGACCCAGCAATGACCGGTTTGGTCGATTGGGCTGCCGCACGCGCTCGCATGGTCGTGGCCTTTGTGATTATGTCACTGGGCGCGGGCTGGTTTGCTTATACGGTGCTGCCAAAAGAGGGCCAGCCAGATATCGACATCCCTGCCCTGTTTGTGTCCGTGCCGTTTCCCGGAATTTCCGCCGAAGATTCAGAAAAGTTGTTGGTTAAGCCGCTTGAAACCAAATTACGCGACTTAACCGGCTTGAAAAAAATGACCGGAACTGCCGCCGAAAATTATGGCGGCGTCGCGCTTGAATTTGAATTCGGTTGGGATAAATCGGCAACCATTGCCGAGGTGCGTGACCGCGTTAACCAAGCCGAAGCAGATTTTCCCGAAGGGGCGGATCAATACGCGATTAATGAAGTCAATTTCTCCCAGTTCCCGATCATTGTTGTGGCGCTGTCGGGCAAAGTTCCTGAACGCACCTTGCTGCGGGTCGCTAAAGGTTTGCAAACCGAAATTGAATCCATGCCAGCGGTGCTTGAGGCGGTATTGACTGGCCACCGCGATGAAATGCTGGAAGTGGTCATCGATCCGCTGAAACTTGAGGCTTATAATGTTACAGCGGGCGAATTGATCAATGTTGTTAATAATAACAACCAACTGATTGCTGCCGGTGAGGTTGAATCCGCGCAGGGCGCTTTTGCGGTCAAAATCCCGTCAGCATTTGACGAACCAAAAGACGTTTACGATCTGCCCGTTAAAGTCAACGGCGACCGGGTCATTACCCTTGGCGACTTGGCGGAAATACGGCTGACGTTTGAAGATCGCACCGGCACCGCGCGTTACAATGGCGAAACCACCGTGGCGTTGCAGGTGGTTAAACGCAAAGGTGAAAACCTGATTGATACAGTCGCGGAGGTGCGCAAAGTTGTTCTGGCCGCGATGGAGTTTTGGCCACAAGAGCTGAAAGACAGCGTCGCGGTTGACTTCGCGATGGATGAAAGCAACGAAGTTGCGGGCATGGTTGGGCAGCTTGAAGCCTCGGTTTTGACGGCGATTGCTTTGGTGATGATGGTGGTACTGGCGTCCCTAGGTACGCGATCCGCCTTGCTGGTTGGATTTGCCATTCCAACCTCGTTTCTGTTGTGTTTCGCCATTCTTGCGGTCATGGGCATTGCGATTTCCAACATTGTTATGTTCGGGCTGATCCTTGCCGTTGGCATGTTGGTCGACGGGGCTATTGTTGTCGTTGAATATGCCGATCGGCGGATCAGCGAGGGTTCCGGACCGATGAAGGCCTACGTAGACGCGGCCAAACGGATGTTCTGGCCGATAGTTAGTTCCACCGCCACCACGATCTGTGCCTTCTTACCGATGTTATTTTGGCCGGGTGTGCCGGGCGAATTTATGGGCATGCTGCCTGTCACCTTGATCTTTGTCTTATCTGCCTCGTTGGTTGTGGCACTGGTATATCTGCCTGTTATCGGTGGTGTTGCAGCACGATTTTCGCGGATGTTGTCGAAATTGTCTGCAAACCTGCGGCACATTCATTTTGCCCCCCGGCTTGGCCTGTTTGTTGCGATGGCATTTCTGGCTTTTGGCGCAACGATGCAAGCAATCAATCCGGCCTACCTGCTTGGCTCGGCTGGTGCGTCCTTGCCCGCCAGCATTTCGTTTCTTCCGGGTGCAGTTTTGTTTGTGTTGGCGGCCGTTGGCCTTTCGGTCACGGTAACGGCCATAAAGCCCGTACCGCGTAAACGCCCGATCAAATCAGGTTATAAACGCAAACCTGTTGGTTGGGTCATCCATTTGTTAACTGGCAATCCGATCATGCCTCTGGTGACAATCGGTGTGGTTGCAGCATTCGTGATTTCAGTTTTTGGATATTTCGGCGAGAACAACAACGGTGTCGAGTTTTTCGTTGAAACCGAACCCGAACGCGCAATCGCTTTTGTGCGCGCGCGTGGCAACCTTAGCTTGATCGAAAAAGACAACATTCTGAAGCAGGCCGAAAAAGAGTTGCTGCAGATACCTGATGTGGAGTCAGTTTTTTCATTCGCTGGCTTGGGTGGCTTGAACCAAAACACAGGCGGCGCGCAAGCACCGTTGGACACGATCGGCCAAGTACAGATCGAGCTGGAAAGCTGGAAAACCCGCCGCGCGCGTGGCAACGATATCCTGACCGAGATCGAGGCACGCCTGAAATCAATTCCGGGTGTGCAAATCGACATTATTTCGGCGGACGTCGGCCCTGCCACAGGCAAACCGCTTAACTTGCGCCTGACCGGGCGCAACTGGGAAGATTTGCTGTTAGCGACTAAAATCGCATCGCAAAAGTTCCGCGAGACTGACGGTTTAATCCGTATCGAAGACACGCTTCCCCTACCAGGTATTGACTGGCAAATTGATGTAGACGTTGAAAAAGCCGGGCGCTTTGGCGCTGATGTTGTGACCGTTGGCGCCATGGTTCAACTGGTGACACGCGGTCTGTTGCTGGACACGATGCGGGTCGATAGTTCTGACGAAGAAATCGATATCCGCGTGCGATTGCCTGAAAAGGACCGCTTGTTGTCAACGCTCGACACGTTGCGTGTGCGTACAAATGACGGCTTGATCCCGATGTCAAATTTCATTTCGCGCAAACCTGTGCGTTCGCTTGGGCAAATCGACCGCTTTGATGCGCAACGGTTTTTCGATGTGAAGGCTGACATAACGGCTGATCTTTTGAACGAAAACGGCAAGCCAATGACACCTGACGAGCGGATCAAAGTGATTTCTGATTGGCTGGACATGGAAAAACCTTTGCCAGACAGCGTGAATTACTCGTGGATCGGTGACCAAGAGGAACAAACCGAAAGCTTGGCGTTTCTAAGTCGGGCATTTTTGGGCGCGCTTGGTTTGATGTTTGTCATCCTGTTAGCGCAGTTTAATTCAGTTTATAATTCGGTGCTGGTTTTATTGGCGGTGGTTCTGTCCACGACCGGTGTGTTGATCGGTATGTTGGTAATGGATCAGGCATTTTCGGTGATTATGACTGGCACTGGTATTGTCGCATTGGCGGGAATTGTGGTGAACAACAACATTGTTCTAATTGATACTTATCAAGAATATTCCGCCTATATGCCCCGCCTGACGGCGATCACCCGCACAGTTGAAGCCCGAATTCGCCCCGTGTTTCTGACCACCGTTACAACGATGGCCGGTCTGACGCCGATGATGTTTGGCGTGTCGGTTGATTTCATTCATGGTGGCTATTCAATCGGCGCACCAACCGCGTTGTGGTGGATACAACTAGCAACCGCAGTGGTTTTTGGTCTTGGTATTGCAACCGTTCTAACGTTGATCTTCACACCATCGATGTTGGCATTACGGGTGTGGATCACCCTTGGGGCCTTTGGATCATTCCGCCGATTTGCAGCGCTGTCTCTGGGCAAAAATAGCCGCGCTGCCCGTGATCTTTTGTTGGCGAAATCCGCCCGCAAGACCCAACCACCAGAACTGATCTGGGGGTTGGAAGAATTCGAGGGATCGGTTGATTTGATCGCGGACACAGCGAGCGAGTTGCAAGCGGCGGAATAGATTTAGGCTGCCACCACAACGTCATCATCATCAGCTTGTTGGCGATGCCACATATGGGCATAACGACCGTCTTTTGTCAGCAGTTCGTCATGGGTGCCTTGTTCGGAAATATGCCCGTCTTCCAGCACCACGATTACATCGGCATCAACAATCGTTGACAGGCGGTGCGCAATAGTAATCACTGATCGCCCCTGCCCCATTTCGCGTAAACTGTCCTGAATATCGCGTTCAGTTTCAGTATCAAGCGCCGATGTGGCTTCATCTAACAGCAAAATTGGTGGGTTTTTCAGCAAGGTTCTTGCGATACCGACACGCTGCTTTTCGCCACCAGATAGCTTCAATCCGCGCTCGCCCACGGTCGTGTCATAGCCATCAGGCAGGCCCATCACGAAATCATGGATTTTGGCCGCTTTAGCTGCTTTGATCATATCATCATAGCTGGCATTGGCGCGGCCGTAATAGATGTTGTAGCCGATGGTGTCGTTAAATAGCACGGTGTCTTGCGGCACGATCCCGATCTGGTCGTGCAAACTGGCCTGCGTTATGTCGCGCAAATCCTGCCCGTCAATTCTAAGCGCGCCCTTGTTCACGTCGTAAAACCGAAACAACAACCGACCAATGGTTGATTTGCCAGACCCCGAGGGGCCAACTATGGCCACGGTTTGCCCGGCTTTCACTGTCAGATCAAACCCGTGTAAAATGGCGCGATCATCATCGTAACCGAAATCAATGGCGTCAAACTGCACTTCACCACCGGTAATTTTCAAGGCTTTGGCGTTGGGTTTATCAGTCACTTCGGAAGGTTGTTCCAAAAGGTCAAACATCTCGCCCATATCGACTAAGGATTGGCGAATTTCGCGATAAACAGTGCCAAGGAAATTCAACGGCATCGTAATTTGGATCATATAAGCGTTGACCATAACAAAATCGCCAACAGTAAGGTCGCCGCGCTGCACACCCATTGCCGCCAAGACCATAACGCCGATCAAGCCACTGGTAATCAGCACTGACTGACCAAAGTTTAGGTACGCCAGTGAATAGGATGTTTTAAGGGCCAAAGCCTCGTATTGGCGCATGCTATCGTCATAGCGCAGCGCTTCGCGTTCTTCGGCCCCGAAATATTTGACGGTTTCAAAATTCAGCAAGCTATCGATGGCTTTTTGATTGGCGTTGGTATCCTGATCGTTCATGTCTTTGCGAATTTTCACCCGCCATTCGGTAACCTGGAACGTGAACCAGAAATACAAAGCGATCGTGCCAACAACGATGGCCAAATACCAAACGTCAAAAACAAAATACAAAATCAAGGCAATAAATAGCAGCTCAAGAATAAGTGGACCGATTGAAAACAGCATGAACCGCAACAGGAAATCCACGCCCTTAACACCGCGTTCAATTATTCGACTAAGCCCCCCGGTTTTGCGCGTGATGTGATACCTCAGCGAAAGCGCGTGGATATGCCGGAAGGTTTCAAGCGCCAATCGACGCAGGGCGCGCTGGCCAACACGGGCAAAGATCGCATCGCGCAATTGCTGAAAGCCAACATTTGTTAACCGCGCCATGCCATAAGCGACGGTCAAGCCAACCGCCCCCATTGTCATGTAAAAAACGGTGACTTCTGTGCCATTTTCCGGCGCCAAAGCATCAACAGCGCCCTTGTAAAAAAACGGCAACCCGACGGAAACAACCTTGGAAAGCACCAAGAAACCAAGGGCGATTAGAACGCGCCATTTAACCCAAGCATAGCCTTTTTCGCTTGGCCATAAATAAGGCAGGACCTTGCGAATGGTCCGCATGCCGCTGCTTTGTTCTTGTTCGGTCGTGGTTTTATTATCTGACATGCCGCCCCCTAAGCACCTTTAGATAAGGTGCGTGGCGGCCAAGTACCAGACCAAGCTAGTCCGGTATTTCAAAAATCTGGCCGGGATAGATCAAATCGGGATTTTTGATGTAATCTTTATTGGCATTGAATATCTGCATATAAAGATCTCCTTGCCCGTAAGTCGCCTCTGCCAAGGCCCAAAGCGTTGCCCCGGGCTGAATTGTTATCTTTTCAATAACTGGCAATGGGTCAGGCCCTTGCGCCCCATCAACCGCGCCAATCGACGCTACGCGTTTTACGGCATTCGGGTCTTCTTTTTGGAATGGCGTTTCGATGCGTGATGTAACTTGCCCCAGCGCGTCAATTTCATCAACGCGCAGAATATACTGCCCGGCATCCACTTCGGGAATTCTTAAAGTCCAGGTGCCGTCGGCCGCGACGCTTTCCGTTTTCACCGGTTCACCGTTGATATAAACCCGTACATGTTTCGCCGAGTCGCTGCGGCCGGTTAAAACAACTTCGCCATCGGTATCATAAGTGATCAAATCAAGTGAGATATTGGCCATTACTTCTGGCGTATCTTGCTTAATCGCGGCTGGTTGCAAAATCTTAACGCCTTCATCCGTAGCAATAATAATTTGCGGTGCGCCTTGGTCATCAGGCAAGTCTGGCGCAGTATCAACTGTCGGCGTTGTTTTCACAACCTCGCGCCCCATCACCATCACGCGGTCAGATGACGATTGCATGGTCCCGCTGTTATCGCGCAAGGCCATTGTCATGACTTGGGCTTCTTGGGACACAGGAATGTCAAACAACGCAACAAACGCGCCTTTGGTGTCTGCGACAACTTCCGCAACAACCTGACCGTTCAGGTAAATCTCAATCTCACCACCGGGAACAGCTTTGCCCGCAACAACGCTTGATCCAAACTTATCTATCCGCACCAAATCGATTTTCAGCCGGGGGCCAAGATTAAGACCCGTGGCGATTTCCGCGACTTCCGGCTTTGCCGATGGATCCGTCGAAACCTTTACGCTTTGCCCAAGATCGGTGCTTGCCACAAGGATTTCACCCAACTGCCCGCTGGTGTCGCCTGCTGCAACACTCGCTTCATCGGTGCCGCCAAGTTCAATGTCTGAACTGTCATCTAAGGGGATTGCAGCCTGTACCGCCGCGCTGGAAGCCGCACTGGGCTTAGTTTCATCAGATGCAGTGATTGCGGTGTTCGTGGTTTCACTTGAGGCGGCAGGTTCAATCTTGGGCACAACAAGTGTCGCACTCGTTGTTTTTGAAGCGTTCGTCGCGACCACATCAACTCGGGGAGATGTTATCGCTGCTGGAGCTTGACCAACGACAGGGGATCTATCGACAGGTCCAAGTACCACGTAACTAACAAGTGCTGCTGCAACCACTGTTGCAGCACCCCCAACAATTGGCCCGCTACCGGCACCCAAAGCTGTAAAAATCGACATAATGCGTCACCTCGCCTGACGCGCGCATGCCCTGACATCAAAAGCGGTCCTGGCAGAGATCGCGCCTTGCGCTAAAGATAGCAACTCCGCTAAGGCTTTTCCATTCCAATCGACAAAAAAGGCGAAATCATGCCAAACTTTACCCATTCCTTGTGCGTTTTCTGCGGTTCCCGCCCCGGTAAAGACCCGGCATATATGGCCGCCGCAAAGCATTTGGGTGAAGTTTTGGCAGCTGAAAACTGGCGCTTGGTCTACGGTGCTGGCGATGTGGGCCTGATGGGTGAAGTTGCCCGCAATGCCCAAAAAGCCGGCGGCGACACTTTTGGTGTGATACCCGTACATCTGATGCAGATGGAAGTCGGCAAGCGCGATTTAACCAGCTTTGTGATCACAGAAAACATGCATGAACGTAAGAAAGTCATGTTCATGAACGCTGACGCGATTGTCACCCTGCCAGGCGGTGCCGGATCGATGGATGAGTTCTTCGAGGTCACGACATGGCGGCAATTAGGGCTGCATGACAAACCCGTTTATCTATTGAATATCAACGGCTACTGGGATCCACTTATTACATTGATCAAACATATGGTGGCCCAGGGTTTCGCTGATCAAAGTTATGCTGATTCAATTTCAGTCGTGAACAGCGTAGCAGAATTAACCGCCGCGCTTCAGGCAGATTTTTCCTGAAAATACGCGCTGAACGAATAAATCGCCAAGGCCAACCAGATGAACCCGAAGGCAATGGCATGCCAAAGAGTGAACACCTCTTGAAACAAAGCGACGGCGACCAAAAACTGTAGCGTTGGGTTCAAATACTGAATAAAACCAACACTGGCCATCGACAAGCGCTTGGTTGCAAAGGAAAATAAGATCAACGGTCCGGCCGTAAACAACCCGGCAAGAACCAGCAGCAGCGTGGTGAACCAATCGTTGCCGAAAAACCCCCCGCTTCTGCCCTCAATGCCCGTCCAGCCCGCCGTATGGGCACCTGTCAGCCAGATTAGCGCCAAAGGCAGCAACAGCGCCACTTCGCCTGTGACCGAAACAACGGGACCAATGGTCAATGATTTCTTGATCAGCCCGTAGGTGCCAAAACTAAAGGCCAGCACAAGCGAAATCCAAGGCGTGACCCCAAGACCAAAACCCAACACAAGAACGGCCAATACAGCTAACGACACTGCAACAATCTGGACATTTGTCAGGCGCTCGCCAAATCCAAGATACCCGATGCTCACCGCAACCAAGGGGAAGACATAATAGCCAAAGCTTGCAGCAATCGCTTGGTCAATCTGGATCGAGTAGATGAAAACAAACCAATTAAGCGAAATCAACGACCCTGCTGCGGCAATCAATAAAAACCCGCGCATGGTTACAAGTACAGCAAACAAATCACCCAAACGCTTTTGATATGACAGCAAAGCACTAAAGATCAAAAACGACCAAAGCGTGCGGTGACTTAGAACTTCTAGCGGTGGAACTTCGGCAAGTTGCTTATAATAAATAGGTGACAACCCCCAAACCGTGCAGGCCACAACCATCGCCAAAACACCTTTGCCAGCCTCACCCATCATTGTTCCCAAAATATTCCCCAGCGGAGCGAAACCGCCCCAAGGGGGCTCAAAAAAATGGCCGCCCTGTTAAGGGCGGCCTCCGTTTTCCAAACCTGAATTCAAATTCAGGCGTTTGAAAGCCGCTCGGCCACATTTTCCCAGTTCACAAGGTTTTCCAGGAAATTGGACAAATAGACAGGGCGTTTGTTGCGGAAATCGATGTAATAAGAATGCTCCCAAACATCACAGCCCAACAATGCAGTTTGCTCAAAGCACAACGGGTTCACGCCATTTTCAGTCTTTGTCACTTTCAACGAGCCGTCGCCATCGACAACCAACCAGCACCAACCCGAGCCAAACTGGCCAGCGCCTGCCGCACAAAAAGCCGTGTTGAAATCAGCTATTGACCCGAATGCATCGGTTATACGGCCTTCCAATTCGCTTGGCATAGCGCGACCATTTGGGCCCATCATTTCCCAGAACTGGTTGTGGTTCCAAAGCTGTGAAATGTTGTTGAAGATACCGTTCTGCGCCGTATTGGATGCGTCATAGGTGCCAGTAATTATGTCTTCCATCGATTTGTCGGCCCATTCGGTGCCTTCAATCAACTTGTTGCCGTTCGTTACATAAGCGTTGTGGTGCATGTCATGGTGGAATTCCATGGTCTCTTTAGACATGCCGCCAGCAGCCAGCGCGTCGTGGGCGTAAGGTAGATCAGGAAGTTCAAATGCCATTGGTTCAGCCTTTATTTTCGGTTTGTCGTTGAAGTATGTTCACGAAAACGCAGCTCGCGCCCTCTTGGGGTGAAGTTTACCGCGCCTATTGGCCCATGAAAAGCGCAAAACACCACAGGTGTGGCTATTTCAAACCGGAATTAATGCAGCCGCTATCCGGCGGCCTTCGGCCAATAGCATATTATACGTTCGGCAAGCGGTCGGAGTTGCCATGATTTCAACGCCGATACCAGCTTGTTCCAATTGGGTTGCTATGTCTTCTGGCAATGGCGCGATTTCTTTGCCCGTGCCAAAAAACAGCACATCAAACAGACTTGCATTTTCAATAAAGATACCGAAATCCATCGGCTTATCCCATGGGCGCAATACACCGGGCATTAAAACAAGTGGTCCTTGATGCACGTGTCCTTCAAGTCGAAAAAAACCGGGGCCGTAGCTGTCTATCGGCAAGGGGCCGTCAAAGTTGATCTCACTAATTTGCATATCAAATTCCAAAAAATGGCAAGTTTACAAGGGCAGACGTTCCGATCAGAATATAGGCTACCCAGCGATATGCCTTTTCCAGCTCTGGGCGAAACAACCATCCGCCGATCACGTTGGCAACTGTGTAAGGAATGGTCAACAGCAGGCCGATAATCACTGGATTTAGACTGATGACACCGGTGAGCGCTAATATCAACAACGCCATTATATCGGTGATGAACAAATAAAGTAGGATATTGGCGCGGATTACTTGAACCGCACGTTTGCTGGCCATATATAACATAATCACAGGTGGCCCTGCCAGCCCACTGACGCCGCCCAAAAGCCCGCCAATAGCGCCCACGACAAACACCATCCAACGGGCAAGTTCGCCGTGATAACGCCAACCCGTGATCAGCAAAGCCAATAAAGTCAGCGCACTAAACGACACCAGCCAGCGAAACACTTGCGGGTCAATGCGATAGAGCAGAAACAGGCCAATCGGCAGCCCAATCAACGCGCCAATTCCCAAGCGGGCCACATCGCGGGGTGTGCCATCGCGCAATGCACGCGGAATATTTGGCAAGGGGCCAAACATATCGAAAACCAAAATGGTGATGATTGCGGCAACCGGCGACAAGACCGTGCTGGCAAAGGGCATATAGATCATTGCGGTGCCAAATCCGGTAAACCCGCGCACAAGACCGGCCACAAATACCACAGCGATTAAAACGCCCAGACCGTCAAGCGCCCAAGCTTGCGCAAAAGCGATTGTCAGAGTTTCAATCAAGCGTCGATATTGGCAAACTGCGTGCCAGCAGAGCCGTCTGTTTTGCTCCAATCGCGCTTAACGCCAAGGCGCAGTAGGATGGCGGATGCGACAAAAACCGACGAATACGTGCCAACAATCACACCCCATATCATCGCAAAGACAAAGCCGCGAATAACGTCGCCACCCAGCACATAAAGCGAAATAAGCGCGATCAAGGTTGTCACTGATGTCATAACTGTCCGCGACAAGGTTTCATTAATCGACATTGATAAAACGTCTTTCAATTCCAGCTTTTTAAATTTGCGTAGGTTTTCCCGCACTCGGTCAAAAACCACCACTGTATCGTTCAATGAATAGCCGACAATTGTCAGAATAGCGGCAATAATTGCTAGATCAAACTTGATCTGCAACACCGAGAATATGCCGATGGTCAGAACAACATCATGCACAAGGGCAGCAACTGCACCGACCGAAAACTGCCATTCAAACCGCAGCCAGATGTAAAACAACACGGCCATAATCGCTAGAAATACAGCGAACACCGCTGTCTGGATCAACTCGCCCGACACTTTTGGCCCAACGCTTTCAACAGATGGAAACAGCATATTGGGGTCAAGCGCCTTCAATGCAGCTTTAACATTTACGATTGTATCTATGGTCGCGGCTTCGTCACCTTCTTGCTGCTCGATGCGGATTTGGGTGACGTTTTTGTCGTCGCCAAAATTCGGATCGAACACCTCGGTAATCGACACATCGCCCAATTCAAGTGACACCAAAGCGTCGCGGTACTCGCTGACCACAACGGTTTGCGTGCTTTCCGTGCGGATGGTTGTGCCACCGCGAAAATCGATGCCGTAGTTCAAACCAAGCATCAAGAACAACACCACAGACAGCGCCATCGCTGCAAGCGACGCACCCATTGTAAGGGTTGTTCGATTGAAGAAATCAATCTTGGTACCTTCGCGAACTAGTTTCAATCGCATAAGTCTGTTCCCTAAATTTCAAGTGTGCGCGGGCGGCGCCGTTCAAACCAGATCGACACCAGCAAACGCGTGACCCAAATGGCCGTAAAGACTGACGTCATAATCCCAAGTCCCAGCGTGATCGAAAACCCGCGAACAGGGCCAGACCCGATGGCGAACAAAATCACGGCGACAATGAAGGTGGTGACATTAGCGTCAACAATCGCCGAAATCGCCTTTTCATAGCCAAGCTCGATGGCACGCGCAGGTCCTTTGGATGATTTCAGTTCTTCGCGTATCCGTTCGAACACCAAAACATTGGCGTCCACCGCCATACCGATCGTCAACACAATACCAGCAATGCCGGGTAAAGTTAATGTCGCGCCGATCAAGGAGAGCAACCCGAAAATCAAGGCAACATTCAGGATCAAAGCAATATCAGCAAAGAGGCCGAACAAACCGTAAGACAGCACCATGAACACGAGCACGGCAGCAAACGCGATGACCGTCGCAATCTTGCCAGCATCAATACTGTCTTGCCCTAATTCCGGGCCAATGGTGCGTTCTTCAAGAAATGTCATGCCCGCAGGCAACGCACCGGCCCGCAGCAAAATGGCCAGCTCGGTGCTTTGTTCTACTGAAAAACGACCGGTAATAATGCCCGAGCCGCCTGAAATATGCGATTGGATGGTCGGGGCGGAAATCACCTCGTTATCCAGCACGATGGCAAAGGGCGATCCGATATTTTCGGCTGTATAAACACCAAACTTGCGTCCACCGGATGCATCAAAACGGAAAGAAACCGCAGGTTGGCCGTTTTGGTCGAACGACGGCTGCGCATCAACCAGTTCTTCACCCGTTACAACCGGGCTTTTTTCAAGAATGTAAAACAACCCTTCTTCTTCCAGATCAGGCACCAACATGTTGCGTGCACCAGCGTTCGCATCGCCGTCACCCGTGGTGCGAACCACCGGATGAAACGCCAATTTCGCGGTTGTGCCGATCAGTTGTTTCAGTTCTTCAGCCGACCCAATGCCCGGCACCTGAATAAGAATGCGTCGGTCGCCTTGGCGCTGAATAGTCGGCTCGCGGGTGCCAACCTCGTCAACGCGGCGGCGAATAATTTCAAGTGATTGCTTAAGCGTGCGATCATCCGTGGCGATCATTTCCGCCTCTGACAGCGTGATGATAATAACGCCGTCTTCGCCACGCACATCAATATCTGTGACCCCAACCCCTGTCAGACTGGCGACAGGACGGGCAAGCGTTTCCACAGCCCGAACCGCCGTCGCAATCTGTTCGGGCTTTGATATCTTAACCCGCAACTCATTAGGTGTGCTGTCCTGGCGGCGTACTGTGCCGATAGTATCGCGCTCACCCCGCAGGGTGTCGCGCACTTCTGACCACATCGCGTCAAGCCGCGAGGCGTAAACTTCTTCTACCTTCACTTCGGCCAAAAGATGCGCACCGCCGCGCAGATCCAGACCTAGATTAACCAAGGACGATGGCAGCCAACCTGGCCATTGATCCACCGCGACCTGACGTTCAGGCGTTACAGGCAGCCCTGCGGCCACTTCAAGCACGGCATCATTGTGCTGCTCGACCTTGGTGTAAAACGCATTTGGCGCGGCCATCGCCACGCCAAGGAAGCAAAGCCCCCAGATGGTTATTTTCTTCCACAGGGAAAACTGGAGCATATCAGATCAGATCTCGTAAATTCGAAAGTTTGGGCTATTTGCCAGCCGGTTCGGTCTTGCTAAGAACAGTCGCAATCGTTGACTGGATCACGCTGACTTTAACACCAGTAGCGATTTCGACTTCAACTTCGCCGTCATCTTCCTTGACCTTGGTGATTTTACCAACGATGCCGCCTTGAGTGATTACCTTGTCACCGCGACGCAGGGCCAAAACCATAGCCTTGTGATCTTTCATCTTTTTTTGCTGCGGACGGATCAGCAGAAAATACATGATACCGAAAATCAGGATCAAAGGCAGGAACTGGCCAATTCCACCAATTCCACCACCAATGGATTGCGCATATGCAGGGGTCACAAACATGATCAGATTTTCCTATCACAGGGTGGGTTTTCCACCGATTTCAAAGTCGCGGCACCCTAGCTGGGGTGAGGTTGGATGGCAAGGCGCGAAGGCGGCTCTGCTTACGGTTTATGTAAGCACCCAACGATGACTTATGAAGAGCCTTATGTACCTTTATCCCTGCTGAACTTTATTGCATAACCTCTTTAACACGATCACCGTATTCAAAAGGCTATTGCTATGCACGACATCCGCCAAATCCGCGACAATCCCCAGGCCTTTGACACCGCCCTTGCCCGACGTGATCGCGCGCCTATGTCAGCGGATATTCTGGCCATTGATGAAAGTCGTCGCACCAGCATTCGCGCCGCCGAAACAGCACTGGCGGATCGTAACGCTGCCAGCAAGCTTGTCGGCGCGGCCAAAGCCAAAGGTGACGAGGTTGAATTCGAACGGCTGCGCGCGTTGGTTTCTGCCAAGAAAGACGAAATCGCCAGCCTAGAAGAACATGCCAAGGCTGAAAGTGATCGGTTAAACGCGGTTCTGATGGGCATTGATAACTTGCCCCATGACGACGTTCCCGTTGGCAAGGAAGAAGCTGACAATGTCGAAATTAACCGCTGGGGCACGCCGCGCGGCTTCACCTTCACGCCGATGGAACACTTTGAAATTCCGGCTGCAAAAGGCGGTCTTGATTTTGAAGTTGCCGCCAAATTATCCGGGAGCCGCTTTGTCGTGCTTTCAAGCTCAATCGCCCGTTTGCACCGCGCCTTGGGGCAGTTCATGCTGGATACCCACATTAACGAAAATGGCCTGACCGAAGTTTGGACCCCAGTGCTGGTACGTGACGAGGCGATGTATGGCACCGGACAGCTGCCGAAATTTGCCGAAGACAGCTATCAAACCACCAACGGTTGGTGGCTGATCCCGACATCCGAAGTGACAATGACCAATTTGGTGGCTGGTGAAATTCTGGCCGAGGCTGATTTGCCACGCCGCACCACGACACTATCGCAATGTTTCCGGTCTGAAGCAGGATCAGCCGGGCGCGACACCGCTGGCATGTTACGCCAACACCAATTTGAAAAGGTCGAAATGGTTTCGGTGACGACGCCAGACAAAAGCCGCGAAGAACTTGACCGTATGACCGGCTGTGCCGAGCGTATTCTTGAGGCGCTATTGCTGCCCTATCGAACGTTGGTCCTTTGCACGGGCGACATGGGTTTTGGCGCACGCCGTACTCATGATATCGAAGTCTGGTTGCCGGGTCAGGATGCCTATCGCGAAATATCATCTTGTTCGGTTTGCGGCGATTTTCAAGCCCGCCGGATGAATGCGCGATACCGCGCCGAGGGCGCCAAAAAGCCGGAATATGTGCACACACTTAACGGCTCGGGCCTTGCGGTTGGCCGCTGTCTGATTGCGGTTCTTGAGAATGGCCAGCAAGAAGACGGATCAGTTTGGATCCCACCTGCGTTGCAGCCCTACATGGGCGGCAAGTCGATGATTTCACCGCTTGGGGAGTTGGTATAAATGCGCATTCTTATCACAAATGACGACGGTATTAACGCACCGGGCCTTGTTGCTCTGCACGAAACTGCAACAGCGCTGGCTGGCACGGGTGGCGTGGTTTGGACGGTTGCGCCTGCTTTTGAACAATCAGGCGTTGGCCATTGCATATCATACACCAAACCCATGATGATCGCTGAACTCGGCCCGCGTCGGTTTGCCGCCGAGGGTTCGCCGGCTGATTGCGTTTTGGCCGGGCTTTATGAGGTGATGGGCGATGTCAAACCGGATTTGATTTTGTCCGGCGTTAATCGCGGCAATAACTCAGCGGAAAACACGCTTTATTCCGGCACAATTGGGGCCGCAATTGAAGCCGCCCTGCACGGCATCCCAGCCATTGCTTTGTCGCAGTATTTTGGCCCGAGCAATGCAGGGTTGGATGACCCGTTTGAAGCCGCTCGCGCCCATGCCACGCCTCTTATTCAGAACCTGTTTGATAATGGGGTCTGGGGTGATCAGGATTACGGGGTATTTTACAACATCAACTTCCCGCCACTTCCCGCAAGTGAAGTTAAAGGTGCCAAATCGGTCGCTCAGGGATTTCGCAAAGACACCAATTTCGGGGTCGAGCCGCATTTTTCCCCGTCGGGGCGCAAGTTTCTATGGGTCAAGGGCGGACCACAACACCAGCCAACGGCACCTGGCACCGATGCTTGGGCCAATCTTGACGGTTATATTTCTGTGACGCCAATGCGGGCTGATTTAACCGCGCATGATACATTGGCGCGGATTTCGGATATCCTTTGATGGTGCAAAACGCGCAAACCCAGATGCAATTTTTGTATCAGTTACGATCGAACGGCGTGACGGACACGCGAGTTCTTGAAGCAATGGAAAAGGTTGATCGTGGGTTGTTTGTGCAAGGCCTGTTTGCTGATCGCGCTTACGAGGATCGCCCTCTAACAATACCTTGCGGGCAAACCATCAGCCAGCCATCGATCGTTGGCTTGATGACGCAGGCACTAGACGTGCAACCGCGCGATAAGGTCTTGGAAATCGGCACAGGATCAGGATACCAAGCCGCCATCCTAAGCCATCTAGCACGGCGGGTTTACACGGTTGAACGCCACCGAGATCTGGCGCGTTCGGCGCGACAGGTCATCGATGATATCGGGTTGGTCAATGTCACCGTAATGACAAGTGACGGCAGCCTTGGCTTGCCCGAACAAGCGCCTTTTGACCGCATTTTACTGACAGCCGCCGCAGAAGACCCGCCAGCCAATTTGTTGGCGCAACTCAGCGAAAATGGCATCATGGTATTGCCTGTTGGCCAATCTGGCGCGGTTCAAACCCTGATAAAGGCGCAAAAAACCGCCGATGGCATCGAATATACCGAACTTTGTGAAGTTCGGTTTGTCCCCTTGGTTGAAGGACTGGCGTAAGCAGCGTAGTTACGGGACAAGAAAACAAGAAAGTTGACGGGGCATTCGGCATGATAAACGCAACAACACATAAATTGACACGGTCACTGACGCTGGCAATTTTAACCGCGTTCACATTGACTGCTTGTGATAGCGGCGTAGATCTTGGCGGGTTCAACCTGCGCAACGGCGGCGAGCGGGTCGCACCAAGGCCAAACGCCGACACGCGCGGCATCATTTCTTATCCAAACTATCAAGTTGTTGTTGCAAGGCGCGGCGACACCGTAACAATGTTGGCCCAGCGTATCGGAATGGCAGCTAGAGAGCTGGCAAACCACAATGGCTTGGGCGTTGATCAAGAACTGCGCGAAGGCGAATTGCTGGCCCTACCCCGTAAGGTATCTGCAGGCAGCGGCGTTGATATCGCATCTATCGCAGGCAATGCTATCGACACCGCCGACGGCAAAACCAAAACCACTAAGCCTGGCAATGCCTCGGGGATCGAGCCGATCCGCCACCGTGTTGAACGCGGCGAGACAGCGTATTCTATTGCGCGGCTTTACGATGTGTCGGTCACCGCTTTGGCATCATGGAACGGTCTTGGCACCAACCTAGCCGTGCGCGAAGGCCAGCAACTACTTATCCCGATTGTTGAACAAGCGGCGGTTGGTGCTGCCAGCAAACCGGGGGCAGGTTCAAGCACGCCAACACCGCCGAGTGCTTCTAAAGCGCTGCCTAAGACTGTGACCACTGAACCTCTGCCAGATTCTCCTAATCTTGGAAAATTGAAAACAGACGCTAGTGATCGTAAATTCCTGACACCTGTCAATGGCAAAGTCATTTCGGCCTATACTGGTAAGTCTGGCGGGAACGAGGGCATTGATATCGCCGCAACCGCAGGCACCGCTGTGAAAGCCGCCGAAGATGGTGAGGTTGCGTTAATTTCAAAATCTGTGGGATCAGGCACAATTGTGTTAATCCGGCATTCAGGAAATATTTATACGGTTTATTCAAATATTACGGATGTAAAGCTGGTTAAAGGTCAAAAAATCAAACGCGGACAGCGGGTTGGTGGTGTGGCCAAAGGCAGTCCGGCATTCCTACATTTTGAAGTACGGAAGGGCACCGAAAGCGTTGACCCTGATGGGTTCTTGTAAATCGTCTAAACTTTGACGCCTTGACGACCTGCTAAATCAACAAAATACTGCCACGCAACACGGCCCGAACGCGCGCCCCGTGTTTGTTGCCATTCAATCGCTTCGGCCCACAGAACGTCATCTTCGATTTTCACGCTATATGCATCGCAATAGCCCCGGATCATGGCCAAATATTGATCCTGATCGCAGGGATGAAACCCGAGCCACAGCCCGAAACGGTCTGAAAGGGAAACTTTTTCTTCAACCGCCTCACTTGGACTAATTGCCGAAGATCGTTCGTTTTCGATCATGTCGCGCGGCATCAAATGCCGACGATTTGAGGTGGCGTAAAACACTACATTCTCGGGCCGGCCTTCAATACCACCATCAAGCACCGCTTTCAGTGACTTATAGTGACTGTCGTCGTGGCCAAATGAAAGGTCATCACAAAACAGCAGAAACCGATGTTCGGATGCACGCAGAATATTCAGCAAGCGCCCGATTGACGGTAGGTCTTCACGCTGTACTTCAACCAGTTTTAACGGGCCAATGCTGGCAATCACTTCTGCATGGGCTGCCTTCACCAGCGAAGACTTTCCCATGCCGCGTGAGCCCCAAAGCAAGACGTTATTGGCGGGTAAGCCGCGGGCAAATTGACGTGTATTTTCCAGCAGGATATCGCGGGCGCGATCAATGCCGATCAAAAGCGCAATATCGACGCGACTAATACTAGCAACCGGATCCAACCGATCAGGGCTGACATGCCAGACAAAGCCATCCGCCGCGTTAAAATCTGGCGCCGCCAATGGTTTTGGCGACATCCGGTCCAATGCCTGCGCGATACGCTTAAGGGTCTTCTTGGTCATTTATCCGCAGAACCGTCGTCAGGCTCATCATCGCCCTTTTCGTCAGCTTCCTCATCTTCATCGTCTTCAAACCATAGGCCTTCGGCGCGCAACTTTGCTTCGCGGGTCTTTTCAACGCGCTTCACCAACTGGATCGAGATTTCGTAAAGGCCGTAGACCACGACAAACAGGATAACTTGGGTGATAACGTCTGGCGGTGTCACTACAGCGGCAAGTACCAGAATGGCCACAACCGCGTATTTGCGCACATTGCGCAGACCTACGGCCGACACCAGCCCCGCCTTGCCCATCAGGGTTAACAAGACAGGTAACTGAAAACACAGGCCAAAAGCCACAATGAACTTAATCGCTAAACGCAGATATTCCTGAACCGATCCCTGAAAATCAATAGCTGCTAGAACTTCGCCGGTTTCAGACCCCGCCGGTGCGCCAGCCTGTTGAAATCCAAGGAAGAAATCGAACGCCAGCGGCATAACGACGTAAAAAGCAAACGAGGCGCCAAGGATGAACATGACGGGCGAGGCCACCAGAAATGGTAAAAACGCGCCTTGCTCGTTCTTATAAAGCCCTGGGGCCACAAACCGCCACATCTGATAGCTGATATAAGGGAAAGCCAGGATCAAACCGCCAAAAAGCGAGATCGAAATGGCAACAAAGAAACCTTCTTGCAGCTTGATTAAGATCAGCCCGCAATCGGCCTGCCCGCGTTCGGCCATTGCCGAGCACAAGGGTTCAGTGAGAAAGTTAAAAATCGGGTTCCAGACCATGAAACTGATAATCATGCCAATAATAAAAGCAACGGCCGAATGGATCAACCGATTGCGCAGTTCTGCCAGATGTTCAATCAGCGGGGCGCTTGAGCCTTCAACGTCATCGCTCATGATTTGGCTTTCGCTTTAGCTGATGGTTTTTTGGCCGCAGGCTTTTTCGCCGCAGGCTTTGATTTAGCCGCCGAAGGTTTAGTAGCAGGCGCTGTTTTCGCTGGTGCTTTTGCAGCAGGTTTTTTCACAGCGGCTTTTTTCACCGCGTTGGCTTTAGACGCAGCTTTTTTCGCAGCAGGCTTTTTCGCTGCTGGTTTTTTTTCATCAGCCTTAGCCGCTTTCAACGCCGTCACTGTATCAGCCGCTGCAGCCTTTTTCTTGGCCATCTTGGCCGCCAGTGCTTGAGTGTTTTCCCCTGCAGCCGCCAGTTTTTTCGCCGCTTCAATCTTTTTCTTTGAGGCGTCTTCGTCAAACGTGCCACCAGCAAAATCGGAAACAGCGGATTTGACGCTGTCTAAGCCAAAGTTTTTCACAGAGGTCGCTTTTTTCAAATCGCCTGCGATGTCGCCGATACCGCTTTCATCGGCGGCGTCTTCCATCGAGCGTTGAAATTCCCGCGCCATTGAGCGCGCTTTGGCAGTAAACTGGCCGAGCGTGCGAAACATTCCCGGCAAATCTTTTGGCCCCACAACAATCAGCGCAACCACGCCAATCACCAATAGCTCGACCATACCAATATCAAACATGCGTGCGCCGCCCGTTCATCAAAGCCAGTTGAAGGAGTTCAGGGCCTATGACGGCCCGGATAAAGCCCAGATTAGACTTTGTCGTTTTCGACTTCGGGTGTTACGTCAACGGCATCTGCTGCCGCAGCTTCTTCGATCTCGGCTTTGCCTTCAGACACACCTTTTTTGAACGATGTGATGCCTTTGCCGACTTCACCCATTAGCGATGAAATCTTGCCGCGCCCAAATAGCACTAAGACAACAACCGCGATCAATAGAATGCCCGGTAATCCGATATTATTCAGCATTTTGGTCTCCCTAAACTTCAAGCGCGACCAACATCGCGCAATTTGCACTGTCCAACGAAGCATTTATGACTTCTGGGCGCAGTTTCAAAGCCCCAATCGGCAAATTGTACCAATATTTCCAACAAATTGCGACAATCCGCCCAAAACAGAGACCCTATGCCAACGATTTGGGCGGCAATATCTAATTAAAACTAGCCTTTTAGGCAGCTGGCATCGCCGTTTCGACCAAGGTCGCCCAATATGAACAGCCCGCCGGGATCGCCTCGTCGTCAAAATTGTATTCAGGGTGATGGCACATAGGCGTGTCGCCATTGCCGACCAGAATATAGGCACCTGGTCGACTTTCCAGCATATAAGAAAAGTCTTCGGCCCCCATAATCATTGCGGCATCGTCGTTGACCTTGTCTTCGCCGGCTACTTTTTTCGCGACTTCGACGGCGAATTCGGTTTGGGCATCGGAATTCACCATGACGGGATATCCACGGTGGTAATCGATTTTAGCAACCGCGCCAAAAGCTTCGGCTGTAGCTGACGCAATGCGGTTGATATTACGCTCGGCCAAGTCTTGAACGCCTTTGTCCATAGTGCGCACTGTTCCGCGCAACTGAACATGCTGTGGTATCACATTATATGCGTCACTTTCCGTGCGAAAACTGGTGATCGAAACAACCAACGATTTCAACGGGTCTGCATTGCGGGATGC
>JBLHMX010000015.1:0-23989 GCA_047622625.1 Paracoccaceae bacterium
TGGCTCTGGGTTTGTGACGTCGCTAAAGGGGTAAAATGATCAAAAATCCATCCGACAGTGTTCTGCGTGAAATATTGACCAAATCCAAGACATTCGCTTGTGTTGGAATGTCGATGAACCCAATTCGACCCAGCTATTTTGTCGGGCGATATTTGTCCCTGAAAGGCTTTAAGGTAATCCCGATCAATCCTGGGCACACAGGGTCATATTGTTTGGTCATGAGGTCGTCGCCAATATCGCCTCCATTCCGCGAAGCACAGACGTTGACGTGTTGGATATTTTCCGCCGTTCAGAACATGTTCTGCCAATTGTGCAAGAGGCGCTTGAGCATTTGCCAACGCTGAAAACCATCTGGATGCAAATCGGAGTAGAAAATGCGGAGGCAGCCGAATTGGCATTATCAAAAGGTGTTCAGGTCGTGCAAAATCGCTGTCCCAAAATTGAATACCAGCGTCTGTTCGGCGAATTGCGCATGGGTGGGTTCAACACCGGCATCATTTCTTCAAAATTATAGGCGCGGAAATGGTTGTGAAGGTTCGGGCAATCTTTTACGGTTTGCTTCGGATTTCAATTTGAGGATGACCCCATGAACGACGATGGCCCAAGCTACGGCTTTGATACTTTGCAAATTCACGCCGGAGCCCGGCCAGATCCTGCAACTGGCGCCCGCCAAACTCCGATTTACCAAACTACGGCTTATGTATTTCGCGACGCGGATCACGCGGCGGCGTTGTTCAATCTGCAAGAAGTCGGATACATCTATTCACGCCTGACCAATCCTACGGTCGCTGTGTTGCAAGAACGCATCGCGACGCTTGAAGGTGGTGCAGGTGCTGTGTGTTGTTCTTCGGGTCATGCGGCACAGATTATGGCGCTTTTCCCGCTAATGGGCCCGGGGCTGAATGTTATTGCCTCGACCCGACTATATGGGGGGTCTGTCACGCAACTTAGCCAAACCATCAAACGTTTTGGATGGGAAGCGCGGTTCGTTGACTTTGACGATCTTGATGCAGTGGCGGCTGCTTGCGACGAAAACACCCGGGCAGTTTTTTGTGAAAGCATTGCAAATCCGGGTGGCTACATCACCGACCTGGACGCCATAGCAAAAATTGCAGACGCCGCCCAAGTGCCTTTAATCGTTGATAATACATCGGCCACTCCGTATCTGTGCCGCCCGATCGAGCACGGCGCGACTTTGGTGGTGCATTCCACCACAAAGTACCTAACCGGCAACGGTACAGTGACCGGCGGCTGTGTGGTCGACAGTGGTAATTTTGACTGGTCAGCCACCGATAAGTTTCCGTCGCTTTCAGCAGCCGAACCTGCGTATCACGGCATGAAATTCCACGAAACGTTCGGAAATCTGGCCTTCACGTTTCACAGCATTGCCATTGGCCTGCGCGATCTTGGCATGACCATGAACCCTCAAGCCGCGCATTACACTTTGATGGGCACAGAGACATTAAGCCTGCGCATGGAACGCCATGTTGAAAATGCCGAAAAGCTGGCGAATTGGCTTGAAAACGATCCACGCACGGACGGCGTTTCTTATGCTGGCTTGAAATCTTCACCTTATTACGACCGGGTCGAACGCATTTGCCCGAAAGGCGCTGGCGCGTTGTTCGCGGTCGCGGTCAAAGGCGGATATGATGCTTGTGTGAAATTGGTGAACGGGCTGGAAATTTTCAGTCATGTTGCAAATCTTGGCGACACGCGGTCTTTGGTTATCCACTCGGCCTCGACAACGCACCGCCAGCTGACCACCGAACAGCAAGTGGCTGCGGGTGCAGGCCCGAATATGGTTCGTTTCTCAATCGGCACGGAAGATGTTGATGATTTGATTGCTGATCTTGATCAGGCCTTGACCAAAGCCATGAATTAATAGCCATCGGCTCGACAAAATGATTTAGCGCCTACGAGAAATCGTGGGCGTTTTTTGTTTATTCGATCGAAAAATTTATCGTCACCGTCGCGCTTATCACCAATTCACCTTGGGCGATCGGAACGCTATCGGCCATCATTGCTGCGGCGCGGAAGTTGGGTTGAGGACTGGCCGCACGTCCCTCGGATATCGACAAGATTGCGCCAAGCTGAACGCCTGCCGCATCTGCATATAGAGCCGCCTTGCGCTGCGCTTCGTGCACCGCCAACTTGCGGGCCTCATCCAAAATGGGCGTCGGATCAACCACTCCAAATTCGATACCCTGAATTCGATTAGCGCCCGATTTTGTTAACCCGTCCAAAACTTTACCCAGCATGTCCAAATCACGCACACGGATTGTGACAACGTTAGTGGCAACAAAACCCACGATCTTTGGTGGCTTTCCGGTAGAAGAGTTTTGGCTGTGCCATTGCGGGTGCAATGAGAACTGGCTGGTTTGAATGTCGCGATCTGCGATTTTTTCTGCCCGCAATACAGCAAAAACATCGTGCATATGCATAGAGTTCAGTTTCAGCGCGTTTTCTGCTGTATCAGCCTCGACTTCCACGCCGACCGAAATTTTGGCCATGTCGGGCTGTGTTGCAACTTGCGCTGTCCCGACAATTGTCAGAAATCCGGCTTCCTGGGCGTGCAAGGGTGACACCAGAAACATCAATACAGCATAGATACACAGGCGAATTTTCATTTTTGGTCCCGTCGATTTTCAAAATACATGCCACGACACGTGATGCAGAACTTTTGCTATCGCAAACTTGCCCCGACCGTCAAGTTGCTGTGTGATGCTGGATCAATCACCAAAAACCGGGCCGATTGTTGCCAAAGCTGGAAACACGCTGGCCCATAAGCAATTTCCTGCTATGTTTGGACCTGATTGTTTTGACGACTCCCACTGGCTGACAGAATTTGATAAACGCGCGCTATGAAACCTAATTTCGCCCTGAACCTATCGCATGAAGGCATCGCGTTGCTGCACCTTTCGCCGCGTGGAACTTGGACCGAAGTGGGCGAGGTTGCGCTTGATGACCCCGAATTACGTGAGAATCTTTCGTTTCTGCGCAGCACAGCGGTGGGCCTTGAAGGCAAGGGCTTTGGCTGCAAGCTGGTTTTACCCAATTCCCAAATTCTTTATCTAGAGATTGACGCCCCGGGCCCCGGCCATGCCGACCGGTTGGAACAGATCGTGGCAGCACTTGACGGCAAAACTCCCTATGCCCTTGCTGATGTGACGTTTGACTGGATTGAAGCGGGTGCAAAAGTTCATGTGGCGGTTGTGGCGAATGAAACGCTGGAAGAGGCCGAAGATTTCGCGGTTGAACATCGCTTTAATCCCATCAGTTTCACCGCGAAGATGGATGATGGGCCCACCCCTTGGGAACCATTTTTTAGGCGTACTGATTATTCGTTCACTTTCATCGAAAACGATGTCGACGTGCGCGACACACCTAAAAATGTCGCAACGCCAGATGCCTCACTGTTTTATGGTGATGGCGATGATGGTCAAACATCCAACGATTTGTCCGACCCTTCTATTGATAACGAGCAATCGACCGAGGTTGCCGAAACCAGTTTCTTTGTGGCCGGCCAAGAAGAAACACCAAACAGCAATATTTTCGTCGAGGAAAACAAGCCCGAAGCACCTGAAACCGATTTGCCGGCTGCCCCATTGGCGGAAGTTACTGAAGAGCCGACTCCAGCGGCCGCATTTTCGTCCAACCGTGTAACACCCAGTGATGATTATACCGACGAAAGTGAACGGCCTCTTTCGCGTGTGGCTTCGCGCATCATAGTTACAACTGATCCAACGGACACCACTACCGAAACAGAATTGCGCACAGAAGACTTAGCCGATGCACCAACCGATAATTCAGCGCTTGAAAAATCTCGGCGGGCTGTAATTATAGCCAACTTCCTTGCAGTCCTTGTCAATCTGATGAACCGCGGCAAAAAAGGTGTTTTGGCCCTGTTTCAATGGCTTGTTACCAACGTAAAATCCGTTCTTGCCAAAATCTCTGCATGGAAAGCCGCGAGAACTAGCGCGGCGGCAATTGCTTCGGTCGATGTTGCTCCCAAAACTGACGGTAGCCGGAAAAAACGCACAGTTTTGGTTTCAGGCATTGTGGCTTTTGTGGCGGTTGGGCTGATTGGCTTGATCTATACAGTTTTCTTGATGCAAGGCGGCGGCGATGGCGCTGATACGGGCAACCGATCTGCAGATGATCTGGCCCTTCTGACGACCGCGGCGGAGCGCGGTGAGCGCGCCGATAACCGCGCACGCGCACGGCCCAGTGATTTTGCGGCAATCGTTGCGTCAACCTCGCTTGACGGTTCTCCCCAAACCCCGCTTTTACCTACTCGGCCTGAGCGCCGATCTGTGTTTGAAGGACAGGTCGACCCCGATGCCAATTTGCCGGATACCGCCGCTCCCGCAACGAACCTGACCGAGGCTGAATTGGCCGATATACGCGCCGCAGGATTGGCTGCGCCAACGCAAGAAGACGCCGCGCAGATTGACCAGTTAAGCCAAGAAGAACTTGATGCCGCCTATGCAAGTTCAGGCATCCTGCAAGGGCTGACCCGCCTTGCAAGGCAGCCCGCCAATCCTGAACGCGACGATATATTCGTCGCCGCAATTGATCGCGCGCTTAAGGCAAATGACGCGATTATCCTGCCGGATTTTAATGCAGGCGTTCAGGATGATCCGCCGCAAAAACGCCTGTCACCTCTTGCCCCTGGCACAGTATTCGCACTTGATGCACGCGGTTTTGTCAAGCCAACCACAGAAGGTGCGCTGAACCCCGATGGCATTCTTGTCTTCTTGGGTAAACCGACACTCACGCCGCCGACCAAACCGCAAACCGAAGTATTGGTTCCCCCGAACCCGCTTTTGGCTCTGCGTCCGAAAAGCAGGCCTTCCACGCTAAAAACCGGGGCTGATGCGGTATTTGTTCAGGGTCGGATGACAATTGCGCAGTTGCAGACCCGTCGAGCGAAGCCTCGCCCACAATCCGAACAGACCACACTTGGCCAAGATAGCGGTACCACGGCAACGGAATTGGCGGTTTTAACGTCGTTCCAACCGGCTAAACGGCCCAGCGATTTCAGCAAAACCGTGGAAAAGACCCGCACCCAGATCGCGTCAACAGCGCCGACTTCTGGAAAAACCACCGCGCCAGCAGTGAGCACAGGACCGGTTCTGCCTACTCGAGCGAACGTTGCAGAAACCGCGACGATCAAAAACGCCATCAATCTGGCCAAACTTAATCTAATCGGCGTTTACGGCAGCACCTCAAAGCGCGAAGCCTTGTTGCGTTTACCCACTGGGCGGTTTGTACGAGTAAAAATTGGCGACAGGATCGACGGCGGTCGCGTGGCTGCGATTGGCACAAATACGTTGAGCTACGTGAAAAGCGGGCGCAATAGAATTCTGAAAATCCCGCAATAGGTTGGCCTTTAAAGCAGCAGCATCGCGGCCAAGCCCAAAAATGCGAAAAATCCAACAACATCTGTAACAGTGGTCACAAACGCGCCTGATGCCAGCGCCGGATCAATTCCAAGTTTATCTAACCAAATCGGGATCAATATTCCCGCCAAACCTGCGACCAGCATATTCGCAACCATCGCCAAAGCCAGCACGACGCCCAACATTGGCAACCCAAACCATGCCCAACCGACAAAGCCGATAATCACGGCAAAAATAACACCGTTAGCAAGGCCAACAAAGGCCTCACGCCGGATTACCCGCCAGACATTGCTGCCAGTAAGGTCTTTGGTCGCCATTGCCCGCACGGCAACCGTCAGGCTTTGCGTGCCCGCATTGCCCCCCATCGACGCGACAATTGGCATCATAATGGCCAAAGCAACAATCGCTTCAATGGTCGAGGCAAACTGAGCAATTACAACAGAGGCCAAAATGGATGTCACCAAATTGACCGCCAACCAAGGAAACCGTTGGCGGGTAGTAGCGACGACCCTGTCTGTCAGGCTTTCGTCATCCCCAAGCCCCGCCAAGCGTTTGATATCTTCATCGGCATGTTCGTCTTGTACGACCATTGCGTCATCGATTGTAATGACACCCACCAGGCGGTCGTTACGATCAACTACCGGGGCAGAAACCATGTGGTATTGGTTAAAGGCATAAGCCACGTCTTCTTCACTTTGCAGCACATTGATGGTGCGAAAATCGTCTTCCATGATGGACGTCAGCACCACATTGCGAGCCGATGACATCAAACTGCCAAGCGGCACTTTACCAACGGGGCGCATCCTTGGGTCAACGATTACTACGTGGTAAAATTGATCCGGCAAGTCCTTTTCAGTGCGCAAATAGTCGATAACCTGTCCGACATTCCAATGGGTTGGCGCCAAAACCAGTTCGCGCTGCATCAGGCGACCAGCGCTATCTTCCGGATATTGAAGGGCTGCTTCAACGGCAACCCGATCCGCCACTTCCAACGCATCCAGAACCAGCTCTTTTTGCGGTTCTTCGAGATCTTCGATCAGATCAACGACGTCATCGGTTTCCAATTCACGCGCCGCATCTGCCCAGATCTGATCCGGCAGATATTCCAATACGTCCTCACGCACACCCTCAGAAAGCTCTGATAGAACTTCAGCGTCAAAATCAGCCTGCCAAAGAGACAAAAACCGATGCCGCTCGCCCCGACTGATCTGCTCTAAAAGATCGGCGATATCTGCTGCGTGGAAGGGCTCTAACAGATCAGTCAGACGCGGACGGTCAGCACCTTCAACGGCGGCCAAGACCTGTTCAACCGTATCTGCGTCCAATTCATAGACATTATCAAGGGCGTCTTGCTGTTCAGAATACTGCTCGTCCATCGCCCTGCCCCTTACTTTTTTCGCATTCTAACGGAAGGTCTTTCGTGGCGACAGGGGGCAATTCGGTAGATTGCGCGCTTTACCTGCTTTGGTCGGGTCAATAATGTCACCGAGTGAATAAGGAATTTGTTATGACACAAAATCAAACTTTGCTTCTTGGACAGTTGCTCTATTTTACCGACGACCCATTTGTGGTTTCAGTGGATCACGCGGCCAAACATATTCGTCATGGCGGCGTGTTGATCCAGGACGGTTTGATCAAGGCAGTTGGTGATGGTTCAGACCTGCGCGCGGCCAACCCTATGGCAGCGGTTCACGATTATGGTGCTGCCCTAATCACCGCTGGTTTTATCGACGCCCATGTGCATTATCCGCAAACTGGCATCATCGCCAGCTGGGGAAAACAGCTGATTGATTGGCTGAACACCTATACTTTTCCAGAAGAAACACGGTTTTCCGACCCAGAGGTCGCAAATCAAGTGGCTAAAGACTATTTCGATATCGCGCTGTCAAACGGCACGACCAGCATGTGTTCGTTTTGCACAATCCACCCTGAAAGCGTTGACGCCTTTTTTGAACAGGCGCAATCGCGCGGCATGCGGGTGGCCGGCGGCAAGACATGCATGGACCGAAACGCTCCAGATGGCCTGCGCGACACCGCGCAATCAGCCTATGACGATAGTAAATCCTTGCTTGGCAAGTGGCACGGAACAGATCGCCTGACTTATGCAATCACACCGCGATTTTCACCAACATCAACCCCCGATCAATTGACCGCCATGGGCGCATTATGGGCCGAACATCCCGATTGCCTGATGCAAACGCACTTGTCTGAACAAAAGCCTGAAATCGAATGGGTGAAAGACCTTTACCCGGATGCACAAGATTATCTTGATACCTACGAACGCTTCGGCCTAATCGGGGAAGGCGCGCTGTTTGGCCATTCGATTTACCTTGAGCCGCGTGAAAAGGCCCGCATTCTGGAAACTGGCGCCGCGCTTGTTCATTGCCCAACGTCAAATACTTTCATCGGCTCGGGCCTGTTTGACATGTCAGGCTTGAAAGAAGACGGCCACAACATCGGACTTGCTACAGACACTGGAGGCGGGTCTTCGTTTTCCATGCTGCGCACAATGGCCGCAGCCTACGAGGTTGGCCAGTTGCGCGGCTCGGCTTTACATCCAGCGCAGTTATACTGGTTGGCCACCCAAGGTTCAGCACAATCAATGCGCATGGGCGACAAGATCGGTAATCTCGCTGTTGGAATGGAAGCTGACCTAGTGGTTCTTGATCTCGCGTCGACACCCGTAATTGCACAGCGTAACGCGCGCGCGGAAACCTTTTGGCAATCGCTATTTCCCACCATCATGATGGGTGACGATCGCGCAACACAAGCTGTGTGGATCAACGGCAAACTTACGTAATTTCGGTGTTCAAAAGCACGTAACGGAATTCCTAAGCCCGCAAACGCGCACCTTTTGGATCGAATGGTGCTTCGGCCAAGATGACCGCTTTATGTGGTTGACCAATCACCGCCACGTCCAAAACCGTACCCGGTTCTGAATGCTCGGTCTTCACGAACGCGAGCGCCAAGGATTTTTCGACAAAAAAGCCGTATGATCCCGAAGACACCCGACCGACTGGTGTGCCATCCGGCAAAAACACTGGTTCGGATCCACTGGCATCAGCGATTGTTGCCTCAACTTCCAACATCACCAGCTTTTCACGCGGCGCATTATCCGCCAACGCGGCATAGGCAGCTTTACCCAGGAATTCAGGCTTATCCATTTTGATCAGGCGATCCAGACCAACTTCTTGCGGCCAATATTCCGGGCTATATTCCCGCCCCCACGAGCCGTAGCCTTTTTCAAGGCGCAACGACATCAAGGCCCGCCCACCGATGGGGCGAATACCCAGATCAGCACCGGTATCTAGCAATGCTTCATATAGTTTCAGTTGGCCCGCCTCATTTACATAGACTTCCCACCCCAGATCACCTGTGAATGATACCCGAATTGCAGTTGCGTCTATTCCAGCCACGGTGATTTGGGCCGAACGCATGAACTTCCAAGCGTCATTTGATAGATCGGCTTGTGTCAAACGCGATAGCAATTCGCGTGATTTTGGCCCTGCGATGTTAAAGCCGCACATGGCTTCAGTGAGGCTTTCGAAACTTACGCCTTCGGGCATTTCCACCGCGTTAAAGAACCGCTTGTGATAGCGTTCGGCCATGCCCGATCCCACCATAAAGAAATGGTCCTCAGCCAGCTTGGTCACGGTAAAATCACCCGCAATGCCACCCCGAACACCAATCAGCGGCGTTAGGCACGAACGACCAATTTCTGTTGGCATGTTGTTAGCAATAATTTTGTTTAACCAATCAGCACAACCCACGCCTTTAATTTCGTATTTCGCGAAGTTTGAAACATCTACAATCCCAACGCCATTACGTAGGGCCAGACATTCAGCGCGAACAGGTTCAAACCAGTTTTGACGGGTAAACCCATAGGTTTCAACAGGTTCCATATCGGAAGGCGCATACCAAAGTGGATGTTCCCAGCCGTAATTCAAGCCAAACACCGCCCCCAATGATTTCTGCTTGTCATAAATTGGTCGCTTGCGCATAGGCCGACCCGCTTCACGTTCTTCGTAAGGAAAGTGGATCTTGAAACGGTTGGCGTACTGATCACCAACGCGGGCTTTGGTGAAATCTTTACCGGCCCACAACCCAAATCGCGCCATATCCCAAGGGAACATATCAAGTTCGGGTTCGCCTTCGATGATCCACTGCGCGCTCATCAATCCAAGCCCGCCAGATTGCGAAAACCCTGGAATGATGCCGTTACAGCAGAAATAATTCTTAAGCTCTGGCACGGGGCCAAACAGTGCAGATGCGTCTGGCGACCAGATCATTGGCCCGTTGATAACGCGCTTGATACCCGCGGTTGCAGCCACAGGAACCCGGTCCATCGCCCGCATTACATTTTCGGCAATCCGGTCTAGATCATCAGGGAAAAGTTCGTGGCCAAACCCTTGCGGCGTGCCCTCCTCTGCCCAGAACCGCATGTCTTTTTCATATGCTCCAATCAGCAATCCGTTGCCTTCTTGGCGTAAGTAATATTCTCCATCACGATCAGAAACCGATGGCAACCGTCGGCCAATTGCGGCGACTTCTGCAATTGTTTCGGTGACAAAATACTGGTGTTCTGTGGGCAATAACGGCAGCTCAATGCCAGCCATTGCCGCCACTTCACGGCCCCAAAGTCCGGCTACATTCACCACCCATTGCGTGTGAATGTTGCCCTTCGGAGTTTCCACGATCCAAGTGCTATCGGGCTGCGCTTTAGTTGCTGTAACCGGCGTGAACCGGTGGATTTCAGCGCCAAGGTTTCGCGCACCAGTCGCGTAGGCTTGTGTGACACCCGACGGATCAACATTGCCGCCATCGCCTTCAAACATGACGCAACGCACGCCGTCAAAGTTCACCAAGGGGTGCAGTTTTTGTGCCTCTTCAATGCTGATTTCGTGGAAATCCACACCAAAAGACAGGGCTTTGGCCGCTTGCAAACGCAACTGATGTTCGCGTTCCGGCGTTTGCGCAAGATACAGCGCGCCTGGCTGGAAAATTCCGCAGCCCTGACCGGTTTCAGCCTCAAGGTCCTTGTAAAGCTGCATCGTGTAATATTGCAATTTTGAGATATTGTTATTGTCATGCAACCCGTGCAGACCCGCCGCTGCATGCCATGTTGACCCGCTGGTTAACTCGTCGCGTTCCAACAACACCACGTCTTTCCAGCCAAGTTTCGCTAGATGGTAAAGGATCGAGCAACCAATAAGGCCGCCGCCGATAACAACGGCCTGTGCATGAGTTTTCATTGAGCTTTCTCCAACGCTGCGCGCTTACTATTCCTCGCGGCCAAAACCGACGAGCATTTTATGGATTTCAGGGGCTGCTTTATCTCCGACATCCAACGCAAAAATATAAGCATGGGTCAGATAGAAACTGGCGGCGTTTATGTCATTGTGCGAAATCATCATTTCGCCCGCGAGGCGATAAAGCGCCACCAGTTTTGTTTTGTCATTCTCGGCGTGAGCCGCCAACAATTGTTCGTTAAGTGTCTCATAGTCCACGGTTACTGATCGCCGGAACCAGCGTTTTTACCTCGGCCTTTTTCGATTTGTTTGGCCGCCCAAATATGAAAATCATAGGTCGGATTATCCATAACAGGCGAGAATTTGCCGCCGTCGAAATGCACGGCTTTGCGTCCGCGTTGCATGCCTTCGACAACAAACAAGTCTTCGTCCAGTATCACACGCCATTGTTCGGTATTTTTAGCCAGCAAATCATCCAAGTCGGGCCGGTCTGCTGGATCAAAAGAATAAAATATCTCGACGCGTTCAATAGTTTGATCAACCGCTTGGGGCAGCAACACAATCGCGTAATACTGATCCCGCTGAAATGCCATCAACACGTTCGGAAAGAAAACTGGGTATTCGGCCCCTTCATCCCAAAATTCTGGCAATCCCTCAAAATCTGGGAAAACTTCGCCATTATCGCCGGTGATCTGTTGAAAAACAGTGCTTCCCTGCCCGGCAAACGAGCCGTCGCTGTCAACGTGGTAATGATCTTCAAGCCGGGAAAAACTATTCAAACCGGGATGAATCCAAGGCAAATGGTAACTTTCGCAGTAATTCTCAACTGCTAATTTCCAGTTACATTTCACATCAAAAGAAAAGCCCGCGCCGTGATAAAGTGGTTTGTCGTGATGTCTCATCCGCGCCATGATCGGGGCGGCGTAAACTTCAAACTCTGGGGCTTTGCCATCTACGTTTACAAAAATAACGTCACGCCAAACATAGGATCGGATTTCGGTTAAACCAAGTTCGTCGCGCTTAATGTTCTCGTGAATGTTTTGCCCGGGTCCGCCGACATGCGGGGTTGAGCGCAATTCGCCCTTTAGGCCATAGCACCAAGAATGATACGGGCAACGTATGGTGCCGCGCACGTTTTTCTTTTCTTCAACCAGGATCATGCCACGATGACGGCATGTATTTTGGAAAACGCCCAATCCGCCTTCGCTGTCGCGCACGATCAATAAAGGCATGCCCATAAAATCAATTGGAACTACATCACCTGGATTTGGCGCATCAAAGGCAAATCCGATACCGGCCCAATTGGCGAACATGACATGGTTTCGTTCTTCTTCAAAAACGGCTTGATCCACGTAATGGGGGTTTGGCAAACCTCGTGCGGTTTCAACTGGCTGCAGAACCGACGAAAGATCGGTCATTTGATCATCTGGCATGTGAGACCTCTGAAATAGGGTATTAAATTGTTATACAATAATATCTAGAAACCTCAAAACCGTCGCCATCGCGCTGTTTTTCGACAAAAAGTTGTATCACTGCGACTTCGACAACCAAAACCCGTAAATTCCGTCACTTTCGTGTGAGGATGGTTCCACTATCCAAACACTGTGCTAAAAGTTGCAGGATATAGTTTGCAATTGGAGAATGTAATGAACCGTCGTTTTGTCCTAAAATCCCTTTTGGCTGTCAGTGCCGCCCTTGTTTTGCCATTTGCCCGGTCGGCACAAGCCGCAACAACGCATAAAGTTGCCATTCAGGGATTTGCTTTTAGCCCAACAAGTCTAACCGTCGAAATCGGCGATACGATTGAATTTACCAATATGGATTCGGCCCCACACACAGCAACTGCGCGTGACAAGTCTTGGAACACCAAAACCCTTCGCAAAGGCAAATCTGCCTTGATGGAAGTTACGGCGGATACTGGTAAAGACTATTTCTGCAAATTCCATCCCAGCATGACGGCTAATCTGAAGATTTCTTAATCTTCCCACGGCGCGATCAACGCCTCGTCATCGGGTCGGTTTGAATTCACCCGCGCAGCAACGCGGTGAAATTTGAACCGATCCTCGGGGGCCGCCTGCATCAACGTGGCGGCACCTTTACCATTTTCCCCCAGCCATAACCCATATTCGTCTGGCATGATCGTCACCGGCATCCTGTGGTGAATATCTGATATTGTGTCATTCGCGGATGTGGTGACAATCGCACAGCTGGTTATTTGCGCCCCGTCCGGCGAATTCCAATCCTGCCAAATTCCGGCAAACGCCAAAAATTCCGTTGAATTCGGTCGAATATACCACGGCAGTCGATTGCCATCGGTGTCTTTGGTCCATTCATAAAACCCAGTTGCCGGGATTAGACACCGGCGCTCACGGCAAGCTTTGCGGAAAGCAGGTTTTTCGGCAATTGTTTCACTGCGGGCGTTGATTAAAAGGGGGCCGTCTCGGTCAGTTTTGTACCAACTTGGCAGAAACCCCCACCGCATCGGAATCAAATGGCGGCCATCTTCGCCGCTGACAATCGTCGTGATCGCCTGCGTCGGGCAGATATTGTAACGCGGTGTCGGCATCAAAGACGCCCCCATTGCCGCGTCAAACAGCTGGGCCATCGCATCATGCGGTAAAGTTAGGGCAAATCGTCCACACATGGGTCAAGTTTGCTTGGTTTTTGGTATCAAATCAACCACGCAAGCTGGACTGGAAATAGTGGCGGGAACCGCCTATCTATGGTCTTCCCGTAACCGCAAAAAGTGGTGCAACATGTCGCTTGATCTTACCAACAGCTACGCAGAATTACCGGCTCAGTTTTACACACGCCAACGTCCGGCGCCGGTTCCAGCGCCTGAATTGATACGCCTTAACCATGATCTAGTAAAACGGTTGGGTCTTGAAACTGACGACCTAACCGCGGACATTATGTCGGGTAATCAAGTGCCTGATGGGGCTGATCCTTTGGCGATGGCTTATGCGGGGCACCAGTTTGGTGGGTTCAGCCCGCAACTTGGCGATGGCCGCGCGGTCTTGCTTGGCGAGATTACGGCACCTGATGGCGCGCATTTTGATCTACAACTCAAAGGGTCTGGCCGCACGCGGTATTCACGCGGCGGCGACGGCAAGGCCGTGTTGGGGGCTGTTTTGCGCGAATATATCGTCAGTGAGGCGATGTTTGCACTTGGCATTCCAACCACGCGCGCGCTTGCCGTGGCTAAAACCGGCGAACAAGTGATGCGGGAAACACCATTGCCAGGCGCAGTTCTGGCGCGGATTGCTGCCAGCCATATTCGTGTGGGCACGTTTCAGTATTTCTATGCCAAGCAAGACACGGAAGCCCTGCAATCTTTGCTTGATCACGCGATCGAGCGCCATTATCCCACTGCGGCAAATGCCGAAGTGCCGGCGTTGGCTTTCCTGCATGAAGTGATGCAAAAACAGGCCGATCTGGTGGCCCATTGGATGTCAGTTGGCTTTATCCACGGCGTGATGAACACCGACAACATGGCGATTTCGGGCGAAACCATCGATTATGGCCCATGTGCGTATATGGATGAATATGATCCGGCCAAAGTGTTCAGCTCAATCGACAGACAGGGTCGTTATGCCTTTGCCAATCAACCTGGTATTGCGCATTGGAATTTAGCGCAACTGGCGCAAAGCCTGTTGCCGTTGATCCACGACGAACCCGAAAAAGCCGCCGAAAAAGCGCAGGGTGTTTTGGATGCGTTCGCCCAGATGTTTACATCGGCCTATCTAAAAAGGTTTGCGGCCAAGCTGGGTATTAGCGCGCCACGTGAAGGTGACAATGGACTGATCAGTGGTTTCTTATCGCTGATGGAGGAGAACCGCACGGATTTCACGCTGGCGTTTCGCCATCTGACACGAGCGATTGATGCTGGCGACTTCAGAGCGTTGGCCGACCTCTTTGCCAATTCAAACGCGTTTACAGCTTGGAAATCCAACTGGCAAACGCGTATCGCCCATGATGACACGGCGGTCATACTGAAAACCGCCCAAGCAGCTAACCCGATTTTCATTGCGCGAAATCACCGAGTTGAAGCGGCAATCGACGCTGCCAACCAGGAAGATTTCGCGCCATTTGAAGCGCTGATAGACGTGCTTAAAAAACCATTTGAAGCGCAGCCCAGCATGGTTGAGTTTGAAAAACCGCCTAAAGAAAATGAGATTGTTCAAGCGACATTTTGTGGCACATGACGCTGACCGCTGTGGACAGGCCTACACGAAAAGGTAATAATTAGGCCCATGTTCCCAATACGCGATCACAACCCGTCGGATCGAACACCGGTCGTCACATATCTGCTAATCGCGACCAATGTTTTGATCTTTGCCCTGGGGTTAAGCGATCAGACTAGCCAAAATACACTGATCCACGACTGGGCCTTGTTTCCGGTTCAAGTTGTGAATGGGGCTGGGCTACATACCCTTGCAACTTCAATGTTTTTGCACGCTGGTTTTCTACATATCGGCGGCAACATGCTGTTTTTGTGGGTTTTCGGTGACAACTTAGAAGACTTCTTTGGGCATTTCGGATTTTTGCTGTTCTACTTGGCCTGTGGAATTTGCGCTGGTCTTGCTCATGTGATGGTGCAACCGTTTTCCGACATTCCAACCGTTGGTGCATCAGGCGCGATTGCAGGTGTGCTTGGTGGCTATCTGTTACTTTTCCCAAGGGCGCGTGTGGACGTTGTGTTTTTCTTTTTGGTTTTCTTCAAAACCATCCCGATCCCAGCTTGGTTAACCCTTGGTGGTTGGTTTGCACTGCAGGTTTTCAACGGCACGACAACCTCAGCAACTGGCGGTGGCGTGGCCTATTGGGCACATATCGGTGGGTTTGTTTTTGGCCTGATCTTCACCCTGCCCTTTTGGCTGAAACGCGGGCGTACAAGCGGTATACCTGAGGGCGAACCAAGGGCGCAAAAGGTCGAAGATAGGTTTTCAAAATCTGACGTGCCGACAGTGCGGCGGCGGCGGAAATAGGCCTTACGCAAGCCCTGTGTTGAAACCTGCCAGAAAACCTGAAGTTAGACACCTAAACAATGGCGCATAATTGCTTTTTGGGCGTGCAGACGATTTTCAGCTTCATCAAAAATAACGGAATTGGGGCCATCCATTACCTCGGATGTGGCCTCGTCATCGCGATGTGCGGGCAGGCAATGCATGAATAACGCATTCGGTTTGGCCCCACTCATCAATTCGGCATTTACTTGATACGCACGCAACTGATTGTGACGCCGCTCGCGCGACGACTGACTGTCGTGCATCGACACCCAAGTATCCGCCACCACCAGATCGGCATTTTCCACGGCCTTTCGTGGATCGCGTTCTAGCGTAACTTTGACGCCAGATTTTCGTGCCTCACCGATGAACCCAGCCTCTGGATCTAGAATTTCAGGCCCGGTGAACGTGAAGTCAAAACCAAAGCGACCAGCCGCCTGCACCATCGACGCGCAGACATTGTTGCCGTCTCCTGTCCAGACGACCTTTTTGCCCTTGATCGGGCCGCGATGTTCTTCAAACGTCATTACATCGGCCATGATCTGGCAGGGATGCGTGCGATTGGTCAGCCCGTTAATCACAGGAACATCGGCAAATTCCGCCATTTCCAACAACGTGTCTTCCTCAAAAGTACGCATCATAATCAGATCTACATAACGGCTTAGAACGCGCGCAGTATCGGCAATCGTTTCGCCGTGCCCAAGCTGCATATCCGTACCCGAAAGCAACATGGTTTCGCCGCCCAACTGCCGAACGCCGACATCAAAACTGACCCGGGTTCGGGTTGATGGTTTTTCAAAAATCAGAGCCACCATATGGCCTTTTAGTGGGCATTCGTCGTCAAGTGTTCCCTTGGGCCGCCCAGCGCGCGCAGCTTTCATCACACGTGCGCTGTCAATGATGTCGCGCAGATCAGCCGCAGATGTTTTATTAATGTCCAGAAAATGCATCATAACTTGGCCTCGATGTCAGTTGCAGTGCGATCAAGACGCGCAATACCTTCGGCTATTTCGTCTTCGGATATGGTTAATGCTGGCAACAGGCGAATAACATTTTGCCCGCCCGGAACTGTTAGTAATTGGTGTGCATAGCCACCGTTGACCACATCCATATTTGGCACTTTGCAGGCAACTCCAATCATCAATCCGCTGCCGCGTACCGCTTCAAACACAAGGGGGTGAGCCGCAACCAAACCTTCCAGTTTTTGGCGCAGCGCACCTGCTTTGCGGTTCACTTCGGCCAAAAATTCAGGCTGTGCGATTTCATCGATAACAGCCGCACCAACAGCACAGGCCAACGGATTGCCGCCATAGGTCGAGCCATGCGTGCCAGCCAACATTCCAGACGCGGCATTTTCCGTGGCAAGACAAGCACCCAATGGAAACCCGCCACCAATGCCCTTAGCGATGCCCATAATATCGGGCGTAATCCCGGCCCATTCATGGGCAAACAACTTACCGGTGCGCCCCATACCGCATTGAATTTCATCCATAATCAACAATAGATCATGTTCATCGCAAAAGTCGCGTATCCCTTTTAGGAACACATCTTCCGCCGGAACAATGCCGCCTTCCCCTTGAACGGGTTCCAACAATATTGCGGCGGTAGTTGGAGTTATTGCTTCGGCAACCGCCTGCAAATCACCAAAAGGCACATGGCTAAAACCGGCCAGTTTCGGGCCAAAGCCAGACACCAGCTTTTCTGCGCCCGCTGCGGCAATGGTGCCCAATGTCCGGCCATGAAACGCATCGGTAAAGGCAATGATGTCAGCGCGATCATCTTCGCCTTTTTCGCTGAAATGCTTGCGGGCCATTTTGATGGCGCACTCCATCGCCTCGGCCCCGGAGTTGGTAAAAAACACAGTATCAGCAAATGTGTTAGCGACCAATTTATCCGCCAGTTTTTCCTGATTGGGGATGTGATACAGATTTGACGTATGCCAAAGCTGATCCGCTTGATCTTTCAGAACTTCAATCAATTTTGGATGGGCATGTCCCAAAGACGTTACAGCAATACCGCCACCGAAATCAAGATATCGGGTGCCGTCTGCTTCGATTAGCCAGCTGCCTTCGCCTTTAACGAAAGATAGGTTTGCACGGGCATAGGTGGGCATAACGGCGGAAATCATCGGCGTGATCCTTTGAAAAGAAGACTTTTGTCTGACGCAATGTCAAAGCCAAGTCAATTATTGGGTTGGTTGTATCGGAAAGGAAATGGCGGTGTGCATGCCAATCGGGCATGAAAGTCAGTTCAGCGTCGGACTTGTCGGACGATTTTGATCTGGAAAAGGGCCATTATCACATTGCTTTCATCTAAAGATATGAAATGGGTAAGTTGGAATGATCCGAATGTCCAGACCAACATTCAAAACGCCAATTTGTTAGATTTTTTTCGCGATCAAATCGATCAATGCCGACTTGCCTGAATGACCTCGGCCTTCTTGTACTTCGCGGTCATAGGCCTGCAAACGCAGGATTTCCATGTCGAAAAATCCTTCCCGCAGCAATTGTTCTGTGTACATGGTTTTGGCCGTTGGCGGCCCGCCCGTGCCGTAGTCGATTTGTTTTGGTGTGTAGCCATGCAGCATTACAACACCGCCCGGTTTCAAACACCGCTTCATGCCGGCAAAAATTTCATCACGAAATGCGGGATCCGCAAATTGAATAAATATCGCCACAACCAAGTCGTATTCGCCCGCGCCCCAATCCCAGTCACGCAAATCAGCATGCTGAAAATCAACCCGTGCCTCGCGTACCGCAGCAAGGCCGCGGGCTTTATCCACCGCCACTTCCGAGCCATCATGCGCGGTAACAATCAGCCCCTTTTCGGCCATGAAAATCGAATTCCTGCCTTCGCCGTCAGCAATTGCCAGCGCCTTTTGGCCACGGATCAGGTATTGTTGTTGATCCACCATGAAAGCCGCGGGATCGGTTCCAAACAAAAAGCCCGGTTCGCTATAACGGTCATCCCACATGTTCGGATCCTTTTTCGTCACGGCTGATGTGATTTAAAAACCCGATCAGCCGTGAATGGTTCAGAATAGAAACTAGCCGAAAACCCGCCCCAAAGCGCCATCAATCGCCGCGACGATTTCATCAAGGTCACTTTCTGTGCAGATAAGTGCCGGACTTAAACAAAGCGTGTTGTTAAATCCCGGAACCGACCGGTTGGTTACACCGATAATCACACCGTTCGCCATGCAGTCTGCGGTAACAGCTTGGGCCAGTTTTTCGTCAACCGGTTCTTTACTTGCGCGATCAGAAACCAGTTCGATGCCGCAAAACAGACCTTTACCGCGCACATCACCAACGACATTATGTTTGGCCATCAATCCGTTCAGCAAACCCATCAGATAGTCACCCATCTTGGTGACGTTCTCCAGTAAGTTTTCATCTTCGATGATCCGCATATTTTCCAGCGCAGCCGCAGGCCCAGCCGTACAACCGCCAAACGTAGAAATATCGCGGAAATAATCAAGCGGGTCGTTCGGGTCCGCTTTGAATAGATCAAACACAGCTTCTGTTGTCACCGTGCACGATATTGCCGCATAGCCAGACGCCACGCCTTTGGCCATTGTCACAAAATCCGGCTCGATGCCGTAATGCTGGTAGCCAAACCAAGTGCCTGTTCGTCCAAGACCGCAAACAACTTCGTCGATGTGCAGCAGGATATCGTATTTTTTGCAGATTTCCTGAACCCGTGGCCAGTAACCTTCGGGCGGAGTAATTACGCCACCGCCAGCTGTCACTGGTTCAAGAACAATCGCGCCGACTGTTTCAGGGCCTTCACGCAGGATTACTTCTTCAATCGCATTCGCGGCGCGAACGCCGTAATCTGAAACATCGCCAAATTGCCCGCGATATTCCATGCAATGGGGCACACGTACAAACCCTTCTGGGAACGGGCCATATTGTGCGCCGCGTTCATCTTGGCCACCGGACGCAAGCGTCGCGATCGTTGTGCCGTGATAATCACGATCCCGGTAAAGAATTTTGTATTTCTTGCCGTCGTATTTTTTATGCGCAATCTGGCGCACTATTTTATAGACTTTTTCGTTGGCCTCAGAGCCGGAATTACTGTAATAAACCCGGCTCATACCTGGCATTTTTTCCAACAGCTTCTCGCTAAACAAAGCGCCTGGAATTGATCCGGCAGACCCCGCAAAATAGTTCAGTTTTACCAACTGATCGCGCACAGCATTGGCAATGGTTTCTCGGCCATAGCCAACATTTACAGTCCAAACGCCACCGGAAACGCCATCAAGGTATTTCTTACCCTTAGCATCCCACACATGCATACCTTTGCCTTCGACGATCATCATCGGATCAACGGTTTCGTATTTCTTGTGCGGCGTTAGGTGGTGCCAAACGTTCTTGCGATCCGCTTCGACAATGCGTTCCAGATCGTTGGTATAAAAGCCAGATTCCATGAGTTTTGTCCTTTGTGGCAAGATTGGGATTAGGCGCCAGAATCGAAGGGACCTGCGCCAACTTTCTGAAGATGAGACTGGATCAGGAATATGAATTTCGATAGGGCCAGATTTTTCTGGATTTAAGGCCAGATACCCAACTTCCTATTTCGTTTTGTTAAATGAGTATCCAAATTAGTATCATGTGAAATGTTTGAATTTTTGATTGCAAAATTGAACCCCGTCAACGCTAAGAGTATTACCAGGGATCCATTCAATTTTTTCGATAAAATCGTTCTTCAGTTTTGTCAAAACAACCGCAGCGCATTGAAATAACTCGAGCGATATCGGCTTCAACTGTAACCACTTGCAAGCCATTGCCCCCCTGCCCACAAAAATGCTCTAATTCCACAAAACAAAAACCAAGAATCGAACCCGAGCATGAGCGCCACTGACCTTCTTTCCGCCGATCCCGGCCAAGCCAGCTATACCGCCCAGGATATCGAAGTCCTTGAAGGTCTTGAACCGGTACGCAAACGCCCCGGCATGTATATTGGCGGCACTGATGAACGCGCTCTGCATCATCTGGTGGCGGAAGTTTTGGACAATTCGATGGACGAGGCGGTCGCGGGCCATGCCACCCGGATCGAAGTTGAGCTGCATGCAGATTATTCGATTTCTGTCACTGATAATGGCCGCGGTATTCCCGTAGACCCACACCCCAAATTCCCGGATAAATCAGCCCTGGAAGTGATCCTGTGCACTTTGCACGCCGGTGGTAAATTCGGCGGCAAGGCCTATCAGACAAGTGGTGGATTGCACGGGGTCGGCGCGTCTGTTGTGAACGCCCTTTCTGATCACTTGCGCGTTGAAGTAGCACGTAACAAACAGCTTTACGTTCAAGAATTTTCCCGCGGCATCCCACAAGGCCCCGTTGAAAACCTTGGCCCAACGCCAAATCGTCGTGGCACCAAGATGACGTTTCATGCGGATCCTGAGATTTTTGGACCAACGTTGCGGTTCAAACCAGCGCGTTTGTTAAAAATGGTTCGTTCAAAAGCATATCTGTTTTCTGGCGTCGAAATTCGTTGGAAATGCGACCCGACTTGCCTTGGCAAAGATGACACGACACCCTTGACCGCGACCTTTCACTTTCCCGGTGGGCTGGCTGATTATCTGAACGAGCAACTTACAGACTCAGCCACCTATGCCGAACGTCCTTTCGCCGGAAAAGTCAGCTTTGCCGAGAAATTTGGCAACGACACGGCGGGATCTGTGGAGTGGGCCATCAATTGGACTCCATCACGCGACGCTTTTGTGCAATCGTATTGCAACACTGTGCCCACCCCAGAAGGCGGCACGCATGAAGCCGGATTTTGGGCCGCCGTTTTAAAAGGCATTCGCGCGTATGGCGAACTGGTCAGTAACCGCAAGGCCGCCCAGATTAACCGCGACGATGTGATGTCGGGCGGCTGCGCTATGGTCAGTTGTTTCATCCGTGAACCGGAATTTGTCGGCCAAACCAAAGATCGCCTTGCAACGGTTGAGGCGCAAAGACTGGTTGAAAATTCGGTCCGCGATCACTTTGACAATTGGCTGGCCTCCGATACCAAGGCAGCTGGCGCGATCCTGGATTACCTTGTTCTACGATCCGAAGAGCGCTTGAAGCGGCGGGCTGAAAAGGAAACAGCGCGCAAATCGGCCACCAAGAAACTGCGCCTGCCGGGCAAGTTGACGGATTGTTCGGCAACGAACCGTGACGGCACCGAATTGTTCATCGTTGAAGGCGACAGCGCGGGTGGTTCGGCCAAAATGGCACGCGATCGAAAGACACAAGCGTTGCTACCCCTGCGCGGGAAAATCCTGAACGTGCTGGGTGCGGCCAGTAGCAAGATGGGCCAAAACAACGAAATAAGTGATTTATGTCAAGCTCTTGGCGTTGGTATGGGCACACGATTTAACGTTGAAGACCTGCGGTATGACAAGATCATCATCATGACAGATGCGGATGTTGACGGCGCCCATATCGCAGCATTGTTAATGACATTTTTCTTCACCCAAATGCGCCCAATGATCGATGCGGGGCACCTTTATTTGGCCTGCCCACCGCTTTATCGGCTAACGCAAGGTTCTAAGAGGGTCTATTGCACGGACGAGGCTGAACGCGATGTGTGGCTGGAAAAAGGGTTGGGCGGCAAAGGCCGAATTGACATCTCGCGGTTTAAGGGGCTGGGCGAAATGGACGCCAAAGACCTGAAAGACACCACAATGAACGTCGCCACCCGCAAGTTGATCCGCGTGACTATAGACGAAGACGAGCCGGGCGAAACCGGCGATCTGGTTGAACGCCTTATGGGGAAGAAACCGGAATTGCGGTATCAGTACATTCAAGAGAACGCGAGGTTTGTGGAGGAGCTGGATGTTTGAGGGTTAGATTATGAAATTGGAGAAGAAAGGTAAATTTGGGCCAAATATCTATGTTAATTGGTATAAATCGCCCACAACTAAATCGTGCTTTCCTGTTGGCATATTATCCGCTGATATTCCTGATATCACCGATGGGTTTGGGCTCCTTTCGAGTGCTATCTCAAATCAAATGATAATGGCAAAGTTTTCTCATGATGAGTGGCGAATGGGGCTTTCTGGCGTTAACAAGTGGGACGAGGGATGTCTGAATTTTGAAATTCGAATAAATAATTTTCTTTCCCGCGACGATCTTCGATATGTCATCACACATTTTGTGGAAACTGAGCACCCGCCTCCAGTATGGCCGATACTGGATTGGACCAAGCCCCTAAACGTGGCAAAGGAATTTGTCCGAGATATTACCGTTGATCGAATGGGTAAATTGGAGACCCCATTTATTGGGATAGAATATTGTTTTCGCGAGAATGTACTGTTCGATGCAGAAAACACTAGTGAATTGATGGTGCTCGAATTGAAATCGCAATAAAGTAAGCCGTAGGGCTGGCGTAAGCCCGTCGCGCGATTGGCCGTTTTGGTTTCGCCGCGGGTTGAAACCCGCGCTACAATCTTCATTCACGCGGCATCCCCCGACTTGATCGGGGGACTTGCAGCAGCAAGCCCTTTCGCCAATAGCAGGCCAAACACCCCCTTCCCCACAACCCAATTCCCCTTATACTCCGCTCACCAACTACCGGAGCGCTCATGCTACCTGACACCTTAAAATACGCCGCGATTATGTTGGCTGCTGGCATCGGTATTCCCGTTCTCGCGGGCCTGAACGCCTCACTTGGCATTCGGCTTGGCAATCCGGCGGCGGCGGCGACTTGCTTGTTTGGTGAGGCGTTTCTGGCAACTTTTATCGTCTTCTCTTTAACGGGTTTCGCGGGAATTTTCGGCATTCCAACCGCCCCGAAACACCTGTTTCTTGCCAGCCTTCTGGTTGCTTTTTACGTGCTGTCGATTACGTGGATTGCGCCAAAATTTGGCGTCGGTAATGCAGTGTTCTTTGTTCTTTTGAGTCAGATCATCGCAGCAGCCCTAATTGATCATTTCGGCCTGTTTGGTGCCAGACAGGCCGCACTGTCTTACATGCGCACGGGTGGCATCAGTCTGATGTTGATGGGTATTTTTCTGGTTCAGAAAGCCCCGTGATGCGCGCAGACGTGATCTTTGCGCTATTGTTGATCCTTGCCGGGTGCGGTCGCCCCCTTTCCACAGGTGAAGCGGCCTTTGCCAACACGTTATTTGGACCCGAACTGAAAACCGAAACGATCCGTGTCGCGCCATTTTCCGCCCTGACTTCGATCACCCAACGCCGCCCGGCGCGTCCCCGTGAAGCTTGCCGCGAGTTGATCTGGCCGGCTCCAAAGGTCACGACTGGAACGGTTGAAACCTTCACCGCAGCCTTTGTCACGTTTAACCGTTTGAACATCGCCAAGCAGCTATATGCGCCTGATT
>JBLHMX010000016.1:0-23716 GCA_047622625.1 Paracoccaceae bacterium
TCGTCGCGAACGCTAGCCCACCATAACAAACCGCCATCATGGAAATCGTTATCACCTCAATCGCGGCAATTGGCGTTTTTGAAGCCATGGCAGTATCCTTGGGTTTTGGTGTTCACAGGCTTGTGAGGTATCATGGAAAACTCCTGCTCGAGAGCCCGCAAGTACGCACCATATTTTCATGCTTGGTGAATAATTTAATCAACTGTTGAAATTTGCTGCGTTGTTCTGCCCCAGGAAATCCGCGCCCAAATCCGCTCGTAAACAAGGTAGTTTACCATGCCGACACCACCATTAAGCGCCGCCAAAGTACCGCCTGACGCAAGTGAGCCCGTGTACAAATACCCGATAACTATCATGACTAACAGGCCCGCTACCTGCCAAATGGCGGCTTTTAGCAAGCTTCTTTGACTGGTATCCATAGGGCTCTCCAACGCTTTGAGTGATCTGTTGAATAGGGCGTATCATTCAAACGAGTAGTTGAGTATACTGGCAATAGGCACCATTAATTAACCTTTTGGGCTTTTAATCACCAACAATGACTATTATCGACAAAAGAGATCGATCCTCGACTTTCCGTGACCGCTTGGCCAAAGCCTCGATGATGAACGGCATGAGCCAAAGCCGATTGTCGCGTTTGGTCGGTGTCGATCGGTCAACTATTTCGCAACTTTTGGCGGGTAAAAACGCCAGACTGCCAAACGCGCAGGTGGTGGCGGAATGCGCAACCGCGCTTGGCGTCAGTGCCGATTGGTTGCTGGGCTTGACGGACCGCCCTGAACGCCCAGGTGACGTGATCAACACCTATCTTGCAGTCACCGACGCTGCGCGCAGTTCAGCAGACGAACAGATCAACCTTTGGCATCACGAGGCGGCCGGATATAAAATTCGCCATGTGCCGGCGACACTGCCTGATATTTTGAAAACCGCTGACATGTTAACATGGGAATATGGCCCACAACTGGCGCGAACCACCAACCAGGCAATTGGTGCGGTTGATGACAATCTGGGGTGGTTTACCAGCCAAAATTCAGACTATGAAATTGCGTTCCCCGTGCACGAATTGGAAAGTTTCGCACGCGCCGAAGGTTATTACCGCGGGCTTCCCCTTGCCGTTAGGGTCGCACAACTGGATTATCTGCTGGAATTATACGAGGCGCATTTCCCGTCCTTGCGCCTGTTTTTGTTTGACGCGCGCGCGGTCTATAGCGCCCCGATTACAGTGTTTGGCCCGCTTTTGGCCGTGGTCTATCTTGGCCAGCACTATATTGCGTTTCGCGAAAACAGCCGGATCAAAAACTTTACGGTGCAATTCGATGGCTTGGTACGAGCGGCCGTGGTCGACGCAAAAGAAATCCCGGAAAAGTTACGCCAGTTGAAAGACGAAATTTCGGGCCGCTCACGTTTGACTTCGCTTTAGACTTTGGGATCAGGGTTAACCGTATGCCCGTCAACCGCGATCACCTGCCCCGACACCAGCCTTGCGCTGTCGCTGGCCAAAAACACGGCCATATCCGCAATATCATCTGCACGAACGAACGATCCCATTGATGTGCCTGATGCGTACCCTTGGTAAACCTCGTCGCGGGTCATGCCTTTGGCGGCGGCCTCGCGTTCCAGAACACCCTCCATACGGGGCCCTTCTACGGAGCCCGGGCAAATCACGTTGGCGCGAATGCCAAAGGGGCCAAGTTCCATTGCCAACGTCTTGGTCAGGCCGATCATCGCCCATTTCGCCGCTGAATAAGGCGCGCGATTGGGATAGCCGTATTGCCCAGCCGTGGATGACGTGACCAGCATCACACCGGATTTCTGCGCCTTCATTATGGGGGCTGCAAACTTCGCTGCCAAAAACGCACCTTCCAAATTCACGGACACACAACTGCGCCAATCTGCCAACCCAATATCTTCGATCAACGCGGTCGGCCCGGCGATACCGGCATTCGCGCATAGCACATCAAGGCCACCCCATTCGTCAGAAATTGCGGAAAACAACGCAGCCATTTCCGCCTCATCCGTCACGTTCACGCGGCTGGTGCGCCAATCTTTCGGTGCTTTCGCTAGCGCGGTTGCATCCATATCAGCAATCCAAACCCGTGCGCCTTTGGCAGCAAAACCTGCCGCCATTGCATAGCCGATACCAGATGCTCCTGCGGTGACTAAAACGCGCTGCACCATCTAAAGAACCCCTGCAATCGCACGACCAACGCCATCTGGGCGCAGCAAGCCGGAATGCAGAGTTTCAACCATCATCAGCTTTGATGCGATCTTGGCCGATGGCTTTGACGCGCGGCGGGTTTCAAGATCAACGTGGATCAACATATGTTCCCCTGTTGCCAATAAGTGGCCATCAGAACGGAACAGGGAATTAAAGATATGCAGCTTTTTACCCGCACCTGACAGGCACAAAGTTTCCACATAAACCCCAGTTCCCGCACGAACTTCATCAAGATGCCGGATATGCGTTTCGGCAGTGAAGTAGCTGCCACCGCTTTTAATATAGGCCTGATCACAACCCACAAGTTCCATGAACCGATCTGTCGCACCGCTGAACGCCTCTAAATATTTCGCTTCGTTCATATGCCCGTTGTAATCGGTCCAATCCAACGGAACCACCTGTTCCAAAGTGCGTATGGGTAACGAAAAATCGACGCTTTTTGCATCTGGTCGCAAGCGTTCATCGTGGTCTTTCAACAGCTTGCCAGAACCCCAATTTTGGCCTTTTAGGCCACGCAGGATCGTGACCAGATTGTTGTCGCGCAAATGTTCAAGTTCGCGGGGGCCAAGATCACCCGATTGCTGATCGCATTGATCCCCGACCATTTCGACAAATTCATCCGTCAGGTCCGGCACATCCATAAGTTTGGTCCAGGGCCATTTCAAACAGGGCCCAAACATCGCCAACATGGCGCGCATCCCGCCTTCGCCACCGGCCAGATGGAAAGTTTGCATCGTACCCATTTGCGCCCAACGCAAACCGGGCCCATAAGCAATCGCCGCGTCCAGTTCTTCGGCAGTCGCGACATGGTCTTTCAGCAACCACAACGCTTCTCGCCACAGGGCTTCTTGCAGTCGGTCTGAAAGGAAACCTTCAATCTCAACACGGCAATGCAGCGGGTACATACCCAAATCAGCGTATGTTTGCTTTGCCCATTCAATATGCTTTTCGTCGGTCTGCTTGCCCGCGACCAGTTCAACCAACGGCAGTAGATACACAGGGTTAAAGGGGTGAGCCACAATCAAACGGCCCGGATATTGCATCGCAGATTGCAGATCTGTGGGCATGATGCCCGAAGTCGACGAGGCGATGATCCCGTCGGAATTCACCGCTTCAATTTCTGCATAAACTGCGTGCTTGATTTCAAGCCGTTCCGGCACCGCTTCCACGATCAGACTGGCGCCTTTTGCAGCCTCAGCGATTGAAGCGCAAAAAGTCAGCGTTCCTTCTGTCGGCAAAGCCACATCTGACAAGCCGGGCAAAGATCGACGTGCGTTGGCTAAGACGGCTTCGATCTTACGTTCGGATTCCGGATCGGGGTCGGAAATTCGCACGTCCCACCCGTTCAACATAAACCGCGCGGCCCAGCCGCCACCGATCACACCACCGCCAATTATCGCTGCTTGCTTTGTCACGTTGTTAATTCCTAAAATTATATCTTCAGTTAGATTTGATTGCGCTATTCCGCAGGCCCGTCGCATCGTTGCATCCGTGAAACGCCGCCTTGAGCATCGATCGACAACAATTCATCAGCTTCAGTAAGAACCAGAATAACTGGCCAAAACTCCACAAAACCTGCATCCAAACACTTGCGTTCTATTTTCCAAGACTGTCCGACACCCAAAGGTGTTACCGCTTGCAATTCGCAACTGTATTCCATGCCAAATTCATCGGTTTCCGTCAGTTCAATTGGCATCTTTTCGCCAATATCCCCAGCCATTGCACAGTCTTGCCCAGCCCCGGCCCAATAGCCCATCCAAGGTGGTTCAAGTGCCGCCAACGGGGTGGCCACAAAAACCGCAAATAGGCAGATGCGGATCATATAGCGGCCCGTTTGGTCAAGCCAAGTTTCTTGCGCACTTCGTCCGGCCCGATCACCCGCGCACCAAGATTTTCGACAATGTTTGCAGCGCGTTCTACAAGCTGGTCGTTGCGTGCAAAAACGCCGCGATCCAGCATTAGATTATCCTCAAGCCCGACCCGCACATTGCCGCCCGCCAGCACCGATGCGGCCACATAAGGCATCTGATTACGTCCAAGGCCAAAGGCCGAAAACGTCCAGTCATCTGGCACATTGTTAACCATCGCCATGAAAGTGTTTAAATCATCCGGCGCGCCCCACGGCACGCCCATGCAAAGCTGCACCAAAGCCGGGCCTTTCAATGCACCCTCTTTGACCAGCTGTTTGGCATACCAAAGATGGCCGGTATCAAAGGCCTCAATCTCGGGCATCACGCCCATTTCCGTCATCATGCTGCCCATTGCCGTTAACATTCCCGGTGTGTTGGTCATGACGTAATCAGCCTCGGCAAAATTCATCGTGCCACAGTCCAGCGTGCAAATTTCGGGCATACATTGGCGCACATGTTCAACCCGTTCACTGGGCCCAACCATATCGGTGCCATTTTGTGACAAAGGCAGGGGATTTTCGCCGGGGTTGAATATTAAGTCACCCCCCATGCCTGCGGTCAGGTTCAACACCATATCGGTGTCGCTGTCGCGAATGCGGTCGGTCACTTCGCGGTAATAATCCAAACGCCGCGACGGCGCACCAGTTTCCGGATCGCGCACGTGGCAATGAACTACGGCTGCACCGGCCTTGGCGGCAGCGATGGCGCTATCGGCAATCTGTTTCGGGCTCCGCGGTACTTCCGCGCTGCGATCTTGGGTGCCACCCGAACCAGTGACGGCACAAGTGATGAAGACTTCGCGGTTCATTTCCAAAGGCATTAAGCTTCTCCGATTAAATGGCCGATTTGTTGGCCGAGTCGTTTAGCAGCAGCATGAACCTGGTTGCAATTCATGACTTTGCATATTACGAATATTACTTGATGAAATTCGAAGAAAACATCTTTAGTCGCTCTGACCATCAATTATCGATCGGCATCCTTGTTATGCCGCAAAGCAACATGTTGTCGCTTGCTTCTTGCATTGATCCGCTTCGCGCGGCCAACCGGCGGGCAGGAAAACAGGTTTTCAGCTGGCAATTGCTGTCTCCAAGTGGCGGCGAAGTCATCCTGACATCAGGCATCGGTTTTGGAACGGAACCGCTGAAAACCCGCCCCAATTATGACGTCTTGATCCTTGTAGCTGGCTTCAACTTGACCGAGCTTGCGACACCGTCATTCTTGCGCCAATTGCGTACAATTGCGCCAAGAATGCAAGCCATCGGCGGGGTCGACGGCGGCAGTTGGTTGCTGGCAAGAAGCGGTTTGCTGAACGGTCAAACTGCAACAACCCACTGGGAAGATCTGGAAGAATTTGCCGAGGTTTTTCCTAAGATCAATGCGGTGCGTGACCGGTTTATCATTTCCGGCAAATATTTCACCACAGGTGGTGCGGCCCCTGCCATTGATATGATGCTTCATCTGATCCAAACACGGCACGGCGCAAGATTGGCCGAGGCCGTTGCAAGTGCGTTTATTTATGATGCCGTAAAAAGCCCAGCGTCGCCACAAGTTTCGATTTCTACTGCCCGCTTGCAAAAAACATCGCTAAAAGTGGCACATGCCGTTGAGATCATGAGCGCGTCGTTAGAAGAACCGCAAACCATCAGTGCGATTGCCCGCCAAATTGGCCTGTCTGCACGCGGGCTGGAGCTGTTATTCGGCAAGGAAATCGGCCAATCCCCCGGCGCATTTTTCCTGGGCCTGCGCCTGCACGAAGCCCGCCGACTGGCGATGGACACGGCCTTAGCGGTGCAAACAATCGCCTTGCGCACGGGCTTTACTTCGCAAGCGGTATTTGCCCGGGCCTTCCGGCGTGAATTTGCTGTGTCTGTGCGCGAACTAAGAAAATCACATCGATGAAGCAGGTCACAACAGCGCTTACATTGGCATGGGATGCGCCCGGTGAACCGCTTGAATATCCGCCAAAACCTCGTCAGTTAGGGTAACGTCAACTGTGCCCAATATCTCTTCTAACTGAACTTGCGTTGTGGCCCCGAATATTGCCGAAGCCATAAACGGCCGTGTGCCACACCACGCCAACGCCATTTGCACCGGTTTCAAACCATGCTTTTGGGCCACATCAATATAACCATCAATCGCCGGCCAGATTTTTGGATTGATCCGCCCGCCCATATTTTCAACAAAGCTGCGGCGCGAGGCCGGTGGTGTCACGTCGGGGGCGTATTTTCCGCTTAACAAGCCAGCCGCAACCGGTGAAAAGGCCAGCAAACCAACATCTTCGTTATGGGCCAGCTCGGCCAAATCAAGGTCAAAAAGGCGGCACAGCAACGAGTATTCATTCTGGATTGAGGCGACCCGTGGCAGACCCTGATCTTCGGATATGCGCAGCCATTGGGCGACACCCCAAGCGCTTTCGTTAGACAGACCAAAATGCCGAATTTTCCCTTCGTCAACCATGCTTTGCAGCGCACCCAAAACGTCCTGCATATGGGCAATGACCTCGCTGCGATCCTGCTTGGTGGCGTCAAAATCCCAGTTTTGACGAAACGCATAAGAGCCGCGATTGGGCCAGTGCAATTGGTAAAGGTCGATGTAATCGGTTTGCAAACTGTTAAGCGAGCTTTCCACAGCCAAGCGCAGGGTCTTGCTGGAAATCGGCGCACCTTCGCGGACATTCATATGTCCCGCACCCGAGGCTTTGGTAGCCAGCAAAACATCGCTGCGCCGCCCACTTTTGGCCACCCAATTGCCGATGATGCGCTCCGCATCGCCCTGGGTCTTTTTGAGCAACGGATTTACCGGATACATTTCAGCCGTGTCGATGATGTTAACGCCGTGCTCAAGTGCTGTGTCAATCTGGCGATGGGCGTCTGGTTGTAAGGCTTGCGTGCCCCAAGTCATGGATCCCAGACAAAGCTCACTGATTTTCAATCCGGTCCGCCCTAGGGGGTTATAACGCATGACATTTCCTTGTTTCTGAACGCTCACCTGACCCTTTGTGCCGACAAAGCACAAGCTGTTTCGCATATTTCACTTGAGAGCAAACAAAGAACATAATATCCTACCTTCATGACTGACGCCCTGCTTTCCCGCCGCCCGCACCGGCCAAAATCCGGCCTGCCGTTTCTCGGCGATCTTACGCTGACCCCGGCAAGAGCGCATGAATTTTGTGGCCCCGCCCGGCGGACATTGGCGTTGATACTGGCGCAAAAGATGGGGCAAAATGGCGACAGCCCGGTGTTCTGGATCCAACCCGCATGGCACCAAGACCGGCTGCACAGCGAAGGGCTGGTTGATCTGATTAACCCTGGGCGGCTGACATTTCTTGCCCCCAAACGCCCTGAAGATTTATTGTGGGCGATGGAAGAAGCCCTGCGCGCGGCCTGCGTGCCTTTGGTGGTTTGTGAACTGCCGGGCATTCCCACCCTGACCGCCGTGCGGCGGCTACATCTGGCAGCAGAAACCGCCGCACGCGAGCATAAACGCGCACCCATCGGCCTGTTATTGGTGGCCGGCCAAGGCGGCATTCAAGGCGTCGAAAGCCGCTGGCATATGGCGCCGGCACATGAAGGCCGCAACCAGCGCTGGCATTTGGAACGACGACGGGCAAGGATGGCACCGCCCAAAGCCTGGGGTGTTTCGCGGGGGAAGACAGGGTTTGAGGTTGAAGCGCCAGCGGTCAAGGACTGCATTTAGACCGCGACAATCCAAATGACAGCGCGATCCGCCCGAACGTAGTAAATCACGCTGCCCTCGATAACTGCCACAGGCTTGCCCTCCAACCAGACGTATTCGCGGATGAGTGTCGAGGTCGAGGCCACCGAATCAAACAGATATTCCTCAATCCGCTTGCCCTCCAGATCATAGATCGAATGAATTGTCTGCCCGGCCTACGTCAGCCGCCTTAAACTTCATGCTATTTCTCTTGATATAAACGAGCCCTTAACCATTTCTTCGAATTTCGTCTAGTGACGTTGAAAGAAGAAATAGCGCAGTGCTTCCCTCACAATCAATTAGCTTTCCAGCCTTGTATTCGACGCTGTTGATTACGCAGCTTTTCACTAAGTTAAGTGCTAATCCTAGAGCTTGAATCTCATCTATCCCCACCGCAGATTTCTCAAAAGACTTTGTGAGACCCGAAATCACATATTTGCAACTGTAGTCACTATACTCGGTTTTAATTGGCCTATAAATGCGAATTGATACTTCAGTTTTCTTTTTCCCGGCAACTGCGAAAAATATTGGATACTGTACAAAAGGTTTTTCCATATTTTCCTCACGGATAAGGGAATGGCGGCTTCCCGTTTTCCGCTCTGCATGCGGCTAATCTTTCTGTGGCTTGAGCGTAGCACGCTCTTTTTCGTTTAGCAGAAACGAGTTGGCGGCAAATTGCAATGTCTACTTCATACTGATCGTCACAAGCTTTTTCGCTAGAAGTCGAGCAAACTGCTGTTGCACTACAAACTGCATCTATACAATACCGCGCCAAAGGTCGCGGGTCAAACAACCCCAACAGCTTTTTCATCATTCTTTCTTGGTCTCTGGTCGTTGGCCCACCGGGATATGGTAGCGACAACAATGGTGGGATCGAAATTGACTGTTCCCCCCTTGGGTCAACATACCGCCCCGGATTCTGCAGCGCATACCCATAGACGCTCGGCCCGTCGACCAGACCTAAGGGGTCGGCCTCGATGTACCGCCCAGTTGTCGGATCATAATCCCGCATCCAGTTTTGGTGCAACCCGCTTTCGGCCTGAAACCACTGGCCGGGGAAGCGTAGGTCGATGGGCGATCCACTTGAGACATGTACGCCGCCGAAGGGCTGGTAGCTCGCCGACCAAACAACCGCTGCCGTGCCATCTGTCGCAAAAACTGGCCGTCCGATGTGATCGGCGCGGACGTAATAGATCACTCCGCCTTCAATCACCGCCACAGGCTTGCCGTCCAGCCAGACATACTCGCGGATCAGGGTCGAGGTCGAGGCCACCGGATCAAACAGATATTCCTCAATCCGTTTCCCCTCCAGATCATAGATCGAATGGATCGTCTGCCCCGCTTGTGTCAACCGCCGCACCACCTGCTGGCCCAAAGCGTTATACTCATACTCCGCCTGCGTCACCCCGTTGATTGACATCGAAGCCATCCGACCAGCGGCGTTGTAGGTGTAGCCATAACCGCCACCGGACCGATTGTCATAAGTGACATTGCCCGCCGCATCATAGGTCATGGCCCGCTGGTGGCTGGAACTTTCCGACACTAGCACGAGCCGGTTATCAGAGGTGCCATAACTGTAAGTGTCCGTGCCTGCAGACCCGCCCGAAGGCGTTGAAATCAGCGTCGTGCGGTTATGTGCCGGGTCATAGGTATATTGTTTCTGGCCGTAATCGCCGTTCGCGGTGGCCAGCATTTCGCGTGAAGCTGTAGTTCCAAACCTAAGTGGCCACAAAATCAACTTGTAAATTTCGCCATCCACACCTGCGCTTTGCTTGAAAGTCCAGTCTTCCAAACAAACGGCAGGAGGCGTTCAAGAGTTTCTTTGTCGCTTAAATTGAATAGTTCCTCAAAATTGATATTCTGACTAGCAAGTAATTCTTCGAACGGTCCGGCTGCAATATGGGCAATATGCTGCGGATCTGTGAGGGCCAATGTGATTGCACAAATATCGTTCCAAGCTTCGTGTGGGTTAACTTGAATCAATGAATTTAGCATTTCCCAGAAACGAAAATCATCCGAATCAAGGCCATTTTCGTGGTCCTTTTCGGTTGCCTTGGCCATTCTAATCCACGCCAATTGCAAATCTGTTTTTTGATCATTCATAGATTACTATTTATCTCAGATTCTTTGTAGCCCAGTGCCAAGCATCAACTCTATAAAACTTACAATCAATGGCATCGGCATCATGCAGCCTATTTTTCAAACCTTGTTGCGCGTTAAAGAATGCTTGTCTATGTCCTGCGCGGCTATTTTTGCCAAAACCTGGCAAACCGTGCGCGTCTTCCAAATATTGATAGTACCGCCTTTTGATAATTCTCACAAACCTATCAATTTCCAGATAAAGTGCCTCGCAACCACTTTCACAAGTCATGCCTGCTTGGCTGGCAACAGATGCGGGCGAGCTTTGGGAGCCAGAAGGAATGGAACTGCTTGGATGCGTGTATGATAGTTCCAATTGTTGCAATTCCACCAATAATTGCACCTGCAGCACAGCCATAAGGACCACCACTTGAACCACCTATCAAACAACCCGCACCAATAGCATTTTCCCCCCGCGGATCAACATACCGCCCCGGATTCTGCAGGGCATAGCCATACACACTTGGCCCATCAACTAGACCCAGTGGATCAGCCTGAATATACCGGCCGGTCGTTGGGTCATAGTCCCGCATCCAGTTTTGGTGGAGGCCAGACTCGGCCAGAAACCATTGGCCGGAAAAACGAAGGTCTATTGGGGTGCCTGAGCTGACATGCACACCACCAAATGGCAGATAACTGGCCGACCAGACGACTACTCCTATGCTATAGGTAGCAAACACCGGATGCCGGATGTGATCAGCGCAGACGTAATAATTCACGCCACTTTCAATCAAAGCGACCGGCTTGCCATCGAGTAAGAAAAACTTTCAGTTAAAGGTTTGCACAGAGCTGGCTTCAGGCGATTTGATCCAGAAACTGTTTCGCCGAATAGACGCTGTCAGCCCTTAAATATCCGCCGTAAAAACGCAACCCCATCGCTATGCGCCTTAGCTGCCAAAGGCGTATCAAAATAATCAAACGCGTGCACACCACCTGGATACCAGATGGTTTCGGCTTTTGCCCCTGCCGCCTTCCACCGGGCTGCCATGAATGCAGTGTCATCGATCAAGGGATCATACGTGCCGCATTGAAACAACGCGGGTGGCATGCCGCAAAGATCGCCGTAAAGCGGAGAAGCTAATGGCGTGCGCAGCTTATCAGCCGGAATGCCAAGGTTGTCAGCAAACCAAGCGACGGTTGGCGTTGATAGGATCAGCTTGCGCGAGCCCCAATTTGCAACAGACGGCGTCATTGACAAATCATACATGCCATAGGTCATCAACGCCCCGGAAAAACGGTCAAGGCTCCCTTCGTTCGACATCGTTAACAGCGTTGTCGCAGCCAAATGTGCCCCTGCACTTTCCCCGCCAATAACAATCTTTTCAGTGCCAAAACGGTCTTTTATGTTGCTTAACAACCAGCGCGCGGCCGCCGCACAATCTTCAATGCATGCGGGCCAGGGATTTTCCGGTGCTAGGCGACATTCAACCGACACTGTGGCGCAGCCGGTGCGATTTACAAGTTCCTTAAGTCGGTGATCTTGATGCCAAGGTTTCCCAAGCGTCCAACCACCACCGTGAATATGCAGAAAAACACCCTTTGGTACCCTTTCAGGTAACAACACGCGCACGCGCCCCGGCCCGCCGGGAGCTGGAGGAATGTCGATAGTTTCAGCTTCTTTTAGCGGTGGATGGAACGGAAAAACGCCGACACCTTCATCGCGCGCCTTGCGTAAAATCTCGGGAGGGACTTCGTGGGTGGCGGGCATGTCTGCCAGTTTCGCTTCTAGATCAGCGACAAAAGCAGCGGTTACAGTGTCGACAGATGCCGGATCAAACGGGTTTTCAGGCATGACAATCCTTTTTGATGGCTAAGGCAACCTTGCCGTTCCGTTGTGATGGGTTCAACAGGAAAATGCCGTTAGTGTTCTCCTCCAGTCCTCCAGTCCTCCAGTCCTCCAGTCCTCCAGTCCTCCAGTCCTCCAGTCCTCCAGTCCTCCAGTCCTCCAGTCCTCCAGTCCTCCAGTCCTCCAGTGGAGCACACGTGAATTTCCAGCAGACATGTCAATGCTCAACACCAAATAACTGGCAAATGATTAACCTTTGTCCGTTTTTCCGCGCCGGTCCTGCCGCAGGCTGGCGTAAAGCACATGCGTGCGCCACCGCCCGCAAATCTGCAAATAGCTTTGTGCCACGCCTTCATATTTGAAACCCGACTTTTCCAACACGCCGCGCGATGCTGCATTTTCCGGCAGGCATCCCGCTTGGATGCGGCTAAGGTCTAAATCAGTGAACCCATAATGCACGACCGCTTGAACCGCCTCTCGCATGAACCCTTGACGCGCGAATTCCTTGCCGACCCAATAACCCAGCGTACCTGCCTGCGATGGGCCGCGCTGGATATTATCAAGCGTCACGGCCCCTAAAAGTCGTTGATCTGCGCGCCTGATCAGAAACAAAGGAACACCAGATCCTGCATCTACTGATCTTTGCGCTGCATAAACGCGGGTTGAAAACGATTTTTTAGAAAAGTGATCGCGCGCCCAGGTTGGTTCCCAAGGCTTCAGGAAATCCTTGCTGGCTTTGCGCAAAGCAACCCAATCACGATGGTCGCCAGCCTTTGGTAGGCGCAAACTCAGGCGCGACGTTTCAATCGCAATTGTTTTGCGCCGCCCAAAGATCATGCGACCAGTCTGGCAGTTAGTGTTGCCAAATCCGGCGTTTTTTCGATCGGGCCGTAAACCGCCATCGACGCCTTGCTCGTGCTAATTAGATCCGAAGCAAACACTGAAACTTTCGACGCAGTCACGGCCTCGATCTTATCGACGACCTCTTCAAGGCTTGGCACGCGATCCCAGATCGAAACCATGCGCGCCAATCGTTCACAGCGCGACGCCGGGCTTTCCAACCCCATCAACAAGCCCGCTTTCAATTGCGTGCGCGCGCGGTTTACTTCGACCTCGGTCATGTCAGTTGTTGAGCGGCGCAACTCATCAATGCATAATTCGGCCAAACCGCCTACGTCATCACCCGAGGTGCCGGAATAGATTGTCATCATGCCTGTATCCGCAAAAGACCCGGCTTGCGCAAATATTGAATAACAAAGTCCACGCTTTTCGCGCGCTTCCTGAAACAAACGTGATGACATGCCTCCACCCAAAACCATCGAATATATCTGCGATGTATAAATATCAGCGTGCAAATATCCCGGCGCTTCTAAGGCGAGCGTGAAATGAGCCTGTTCCAAGTCTTTGGCCGCGCGATGCTCACCGCTTTGGAAAACACCAACTTCGGCTGCTAAGACTTTTCGTGATTTCAGGCCGCCGAACAATCGTTCAGCCTCGGCCACCAAACTGTCGTGATCAACCGCCCCAGCTGCGGACAAAACCATCTGATCCGGTCCATAATATTGTGCCACAAACTGTTGCAAATCATCGCGAGAAAATGCTTTTACCCGTTCAGCTGGCCCAAGAATTGTGCGGCCCAAGGCCTGATCCGGATAAGACACCGCCTGCAACCAATCAAACACCACGTCATCAGGTGTATCCAACGATTGGCCAATTTCCTGCAGAATGACACCGCGTTCAATTTCAATCTCGCGCGGATCAAAAGTTGGGTTCAGCAAAATATCCGCGATCACATCCAATGCCAGCGGCACGTCATCTTGCAAGACGCGCGCATAATATGCGGTCATTTCGCGGCTTGTATAAGCGTTTAGATAACCACCGACATCTTCCAGAACTTCGGCAATTTCAAGTGCTGTGCGCCGCTCGGTTCCCTTGAACGCCATATGCTCCAGAAAATGCGCGATGCCGTTTTGTGCAGGCGTTTCGTGTCGCCCGCCCGCGTTAACCCAAATCCCGATCGAAGCAGATTTCAATCCGTCCATGCGTTCAGTCACAATGCGAAAGCCGTTGGATAATGTATGAAATTGAACGCTCAACGGTTTAACCCCTTTTTGATAACTGCTTTGATTGCATCCAGATCGTTTGCCACGCGTGTCACCCGTTCAGGCCGCTCAAACAAATCCGCCATATGGGCCGGCAGATCGGGTCGAATACCGCAGGCCGCTTCTACCGCATCGGGAAATTTTGCGGCATGTGCAGTGGCCAACGTGATCATCGGCACGCGCCCATTGATCCGCTTATCTGCAGCTACTTTAACGCCGACGGCGGTGTGTGGGCACACCACCTCGCCCGTCATTTTGTGAACCGTCGCTATGGCCGCCGATGTTTCTGCTTCAGAACAATCACCGCTGTCAAATTCCAGACGCAAGCGGTCAAGCGCACCTTGTGACAGGGTAAACGCCCCCTCGCCCAATTCTTCCATCAACTGCGCTACGGCAGCGCCTTCGCGGTCGTAAACGTCAAACAAAGCGCGTTCAAAGTTTGAGCTAACCTGAATGTCCATCGACGGGCTGATCGAAGGCTCAACGCCTTCTTTCTTATACGTGCCGCTTTGCAAAGTGCGATGCAGAATGTTGTTCTGGTTAGTTGCGATTATCAACCGATCAATCGGCAATCCCATACGCCGCGCCACATAAGCCGCAAAAATATCGCCAAAATTGCCGGTCGGCACTGTAAAGCTAACCTTGCGATGAGGCGCCCCCAGCGACACGGCTGATGTGAAATAATATACCACCTGCGCCAATACACGGGCCCAGTTTATCGAATTAACCCCAGCCAATTTCACCCCGTCGCGAAAGTCAAAATCGTTGAACATGTCTTTCAGACGCGCTTGGCAATCGTCAAAATCTCCGTCTACTGAAAGCGCATGTACGTTTGTTTCCGTCGGTGTGGTCATCTGGCGGCGTTGAACTTCAGACACCCGCCCAGTTGGGAACATCACAAAGACATCGACACAATCTAGCCCCTTGAAGGCTTCTATCGCAGCTGACCCTGTATCGCCCGAAGTCGCGCCAACAATTGTCACCCGCTTACCGCTTCGTTTTAATGCTACTTCGAACATCTGGCCGATCAATTGCATAGCCACATCTTTGAAAGCCAGCGTTGGTCCATGATGTAGTTCTAACAAGAAATCATTTTCACCGATCTGCACAATCGGGCAACGAGCCTCGTGATCAAAGCTGGCGTAGGCCCGATCAAGAATTTCACGGAAATCTTCGTCGTTGAAAGTGTCGCCAATGAACGGTTTCATCACCTGAAACGCCACTTCTTCGTACCGCATCCCAGCAAACCCAGCAATGTCTGCTGCAGATAATTGCGGCCAGCTTTCTGGCACATATAACCCACCGTCGCGCGCCAATCCGGTCAGCATCGCCTCTTCAAAGTTAAGTTCAGGGGCTTTACCCCGTGTCGAGACATATTTCATGCGTTTCAGCCTTATTCAAACAGATTGACGCCTGATACGCCAAAGCCAATACCCTGTCATCCCAAACCATGCGACCGCCAGTAAAAACCACGTAATGGCGTAATTCAGGTGGTTATTCGGAATGCCGGTGCGCGTGATCGGCCAAGGAATAACCGCCTCGTCACCAACCGAAGGAGGGCGCAAGACAATCAACAAATGTTCCGCTTTAAGATATGCGGCCATTGCTGGCAGATCACGGGCAAACCAGATGTTGGTTTCCAGGTTCGGTTTGGGCGTGAACTTTGCATCCACCTCATCTGGCCATGAAAGATTGCCGGTGATTTTGCCACCAACTGGCGCTCGTGCGGTGTCTTTTTCTGATTGCGGAATAAATCCGCGATCCACCAAAATAATCCGCGCACCCAGATCAAATCTCGTAATGACGCGGTAGCCGGGTCCGCTTTTCTGGCTGCTGGTCAATACATGGATTTCACCCGGCAAGAAATGACCTTCAGCCCAGACTGTCAGGTATTCATCGTCTTCTTCGGTAGCGCTGTCAGGCAATGGCACAGATGCCATTGCAATGCGTTCATCGATCTCGGTTAGAATGGTCTCTTTCCAGATCAGGCGCTTGGATTGCCAGATACCAAGGTTCAGCAATATCGCCACACCAACAATTCCAAACAACAAAGGCGCGATCATTTGCCGAAACATGGGCCGTCTCCAATGACAGAAGGGTGCGAATTAACCCGCACCCTTCTAACTATTTTTCAATAACATTTCGCCTAAGGCGCAGCGGCGTTAGCCGCCCCAAACGTAGATCGCGGCAAACAAGAACAGCCAGACAACATCAACGAAATGCCAGTACCACGCAGCGGCCTCGAACCCCAAATGGTGCTCTTGGGTCATCTGACCATTTCGTGCCCGAATTAGGCAAACACCCAGAAAGATTGTGCCGACTAAAACGTGAAAGCCGTGAAAGCCGGTCGCCATAAAGAACGTCGCACCGTAAATATTGCCCGAGAAACCAAAGGCAGCGTGGCTATATTCAAACGCTTGGAAACCCGTAAACAGGATGCCCAGTAAGATCGCCAAGATCAGGCCGTTTTGCAAATCTTTGCGGTTGTTTTCATGGGCTAAGGCGTGGTGCGCCCAAGTTGCGGCAGCACCGGAACACAACAAGATCAACGTGTTGATCAGCGGCAAATGCCAAGCGTCAAAAGTTTCAATGCCAATTGGCGGCCAAACACCATCAATGGCGGGCGAGCCTTCTGTCATCGGATACAAGGCATGTTTGAAGAAGTTCCAGAACCAAGCCACAAAGAACATAATCTCGGACATGATGAACATGATAACGCCGTAGCGCAATCCGATCATCACAACCGGCGTATGATCACCAGCATCGCCTTCTTTAATCACTTCCGACCACCAAGAATACATGGTCACCAGAACGATCGCCAGGCCAATCAAGCCAAGCCAAGGCCCCATGTCTTTCATGTAAAGGACCGAACCACCAAGCATCGTAGCACCGCCGATTGCGCCCATAAGTGGCCAGATCGACGGGTTCAGAATGTGATAGTCGTGATTTTTCTCGTGCGCCATTGGTGTGCTTCCTTGTTATTCTATTCGGCTCAATTTAACGGATTTTTATCGGTTTGAACAAGGCTAACCTCGTCCTGCGGCAATTCGGTCACGTGGAACGTGTAAGATAGCGTAATCGTGTGAACAAGTTTGGCTTCGATATCATCCACGATTTCGGGATCAACATAAAAACTAACGGGCATCATCGCCCGCTCACCCGGTTGCAAGACCTGCATTTCAAAGCAAAAGCAATCGATCTTGGTAAAGAAGTATCCGGCGGAATAAGGTGATACGTTGTAACTGGCCGTGCCAGCGATCGCATGGTCTGTTGGGTTATAGGCCTCATAAAACGCAAGGCCCGTCTCGCCGATCTTCAATTCCATTTCGCGTTGTGCAGGTTTGAACTGCCACGGCATGCCGCGTTCAAGCGAGGCATCAAACCGGATCGTGATGGTTCTATCCAAAACTTCGTCGTTGGCTTGTGCTGCGATATTTGTTTCGCCGCCGTAACCTGTAACTTTACAGAACCAATTGTAAAACGGGATCGAGGCCCAAGCCATCGCCCCCATAAACACAACCAATCCAGCCAGTCGAAAAGCCACACGGTTGTTTTTGCGCGCAATGCTCACTGTTCAACCTCGATCATATTTGGACGTAAAGAATGGTCAAATCCTTGGATCATCTGGCCATTACCCAGCTTCACCATTGTGATGCCAAACACCATTGCAACAAAGCCAAACAACGCCAAGCCAACGAACAGGTTTCGCCGACCACGGCGCACGTGCAATTCATGGGGTTTTGTTATCGCCATCATCCCACCCATTGTGGCCAAGCGGCCAAATCAAATGACGCCCAGCGCAGGCCTGCGTCAAACAGTAAAGCAACGAAATGCCCAAACAGATAAATCAAAGACAAGCGAAAGAATTTGCGTTCGGTCGCGTAATTGTCAGCTTCCGCAGCGGGTTCAACACGCCGGTACAATGTCCAAGCGCCTTTTAAGAACAGCGCGTTTAGCACCACAGTAGTTGCCAAAAATACCGGCCCGCCGATTTGCGTAAACGCCAGAAGTGGGCCAACCACCGCCACCGCAACCGTATAAATCATGATGTGTTTGCGGGTGACCGTCTTGCCGTGGGTCACCGGCAACATCGGTACACCTGCTTTGGTATAATCATCATTCATAAACAACGCCAACGCCCAAAAATGCGGCGGCGTCCAGATGAAGATCAACGCAAACATCAACAGGCTGTCGATTGAAACACCGCCTGTGGCCACAGCCCAGCCAATCATTGGTGGAAATGCACCAGCAGCCCCGCCGATAACGATGTTTTGTGGCGTCGCGCGTTTTAGCCACATCGAGTAAACAACCGCGTAGAAAAAGATCGTGAACGCTAGCAATCCAGCGGCCAGTATATTCGCGGTCAATCCCAGCATCACAACTGAAATCACCGAAAGCCATAGGCCCAGCATTTTGGCATCTTGCGCGGTCACGCGCCCCGACGGTACAGGGCGGCCCTGGGTGCGGGTCATGATCTGATCGATATCCGCATCCCACCACATATTCAGCGCACCAGATGCGCCCGCGCCAATGGCGATGAACAAGATCGAAGCAAATGCCAGAAATGGATGCACAGTCACAGGAGCCACAAAAACACCAACAGCCGCCGTGAACACCACAAGCGACATAACCCGCGGCTTAAGTAAGGCGAAGAAATCGCCAAACTCTGCATCACCGACTGTTGCGTTCGGCTGGCTTGTTAAAGTTGCGTCACTCATCCGTTCTTCCATGATGTTAGCCGCGCACCCATAAAAGCGCGCGCCAGTTATTCATGATCAGTTCGAAGCCAGTGCGACCGGTACAGGCGTGCCTGCATATTCATCGATCGCGCCGGCAAGCCAAGTGTCGTACACTTCTTGTGATACAACTTTGACCGTGATCGGCATATAGGCATGGTCCTTGCCGCAAAGTTCCGAGCACTGGCCGAAATACACACCTTCTTTGGTGGCATTGAACCAAGTTTCCGCCAAACGGCCAGGGACCGCATCAAGCTTCACACCAAAGGACGGGATGGCCCAAGAATGGATCACGTCAGCGCCAGTGATTTGCAGTACGATGTTTTGATTTACGGGCACAACGACCGCTGTGTCAGTTGCCAGCAAGAATTCGTCTTCGGCATAACCGTATTCTTTCAGCAGCGCTTTGGTTTCGTCGTTAAGAACGAACGCCATATCGCCTTCAATCGTTCCGGGATGGCCAAGCATAAAGCTGTCAAATTCAAACTCATTGTCTGTATATTCGTAAGTCCAATACCATTGGTTGCCCGTGATCTTAATCGTCACATCGGCCTTTGGCACTTCCATTTGGTGAAACAGAATTGGCAATGAAAACGAGCCGATGACGATCAAAATCAAGATCGGCACAACGGTCCAGATAACTTCAATGAAGGAATTATGCGTAAAAGTCGCCGGTGTTTGGTTGGCGCGCTTATTGTAGCGGATCACAATCCAAACAAGCAGCGCAACGACAAATAAAGTAATCGCAACACTGATGATCAACACGAAATTGTCCAACCATTGCAAACGCTCGGCAACTTCGGTCACTGGTGGTTGCAGGTTTATGCCGCGCGGTACTGGCTTGCCAATTGTTTCCAAGCCTTGAAAGTTTTCTTGCGCCCAAGCGGCGCCGCTGGCAACAGCGCTTAAAGATCCGGCCCCGAGTGCAGCAAAAAATTTCCCGATACGCATAGATGTTCTTCCCGTGTTTAGGGCAGTTTTTTGCCCGCGTGGAACGCCCTTGCCAATAGACAAGAGAATCCCCAGTTGTTTCTTTGGTGCGAGAAACCATAATACGCGCCTAAGAACAAGTTTCTCTTTCGCGGCATTCCGCCGCGAATCGGGCCATTATTGCAGTTTTGGAGTGGAAATTGAGTAACAATTCAGACAGGTTCCAACCCTTTGACACCGCGTTGGATCGCGATGCCACCCTTAAAACCCTACGCACAGCCCTAGATGGTGCCGACGATGGCGAGCTTTTTTTGGAACGCCGCCGTTCAGAAGCGCTGGTATTTGACGATGGTCGCCTAAAAAACGCGAGCTATGACGCCTCGGAAGGATTTGGATTGCGTGCGGTCCTTGGGGAAACCACGGGTTACGCCCATTCAACGGAAATATCCGGCCCAGCCCTTGACCGCGCCGCCGAAACCGCCCGCTTGGCCGTAGGTGCAGGTGGCGGTACGTTGGCAGACCCACCAAAAGCCACAAACCGCCATCTTTATGCAGACATCAACCCGATGGATGACGCCGAATTCCCAGTTAAGATTGAGGTTCTGCGCGAAATCGACGCTTACGCCCGCGCGGCTGACAGCCGTGTAATTCAGGTTTCAGCCACTATTGCTGCCGGCGTTCAAGAAGTGTTCATTCTAAGGGCCGAAGGAACAGTGTTAAACGACATACGGCCCATGACCCGCTTAAACGTATCTGTCATCGTTGAAAAAAACGGTCGACGCGAAAGCGGTAGCGCTGGCGGTGGTGGGCGAAATCATTTGTCGGGTTTGATTGACCCGGCAAATTGGAAAAACACAGCTGACGAAGCCCTACGTGTGGCATTGGTTAACCTTGACGCCATCCCTGCCCCTGCTGGCGCGATGGATGTGGCGCTTGGCCCCGGCTGGCCCGGCATTTTGCTGCACGAAGCGATCGGCCATGGGCTTGAAGGCGATTTCAACCGCAAAGAAACATCGGCTTTTTCTGGACTTATGGGCAAGCGGGTGGCCGCAAAAGGCGTGACAGTTTTGGATGACGGCACGATCCCTGATCGGCGAGGGTCTCTTACGTTTGATGACGAGGGCACACCGTCTGGCAAGAACACCTTGATTGACGACGGTATTTTGGTTGGCTTCATGCAAGACCGCCAAAATGCCCGCCTAATGGGAGTTGAGCCAACCGGAAACGGGCGGCGCGAAAGTTTTGCACATGCCCCGATGCCGCGCATGACGAACACATATATGCTGGGCGGTGACGCAGAGCCAAGTGATGTTGTGGCACAAATCAAAGACGGCATCTGGGCTGTCGGGTTTGGCGGCGGTCAAGTTGATATAACTAACGGCAAGTTCGTTTTCAGCTGCACAGAAGCTTACCGTGTGAAAAACGGCAAGATCGGAGCCCCAGTTAAAGGCGCAACCTTGATTGGTGACGGAGCAACCGCCCTGAACAGGATCCGCGCCATCGGCAATGACATGGCACTGGATCCCGGCATGGGCAATTGCGGCAAAGCCGGACAATGGGTGCCGGTAGGTGTTGGCCAGCCAACAGTTCTGATTGGTGGTCTAACAGTTGGAGGATCCGCAAGCTGATGCACTGGCTGTGGCGTTTTCCGGGAGGATTTAGTGATGCCATCACTTTCCGGGGAATTCTTGTCAGCGCGATAGGGGCCACCGCTTTTGTGCCGATGCTTTTTTGGATCGCGTTGCAGTCCTTACAGAGTGTGAACCCAGCAACCGATCATTTGAACTATTCAATGGTGAAAGACGCGCTTGAGATCGGGTTGATTTCGCCAATGCTCAGTTGGTCAGGATTTCTTTTCCTAATCCCCGGCTTCGTATGCCTGCGAAACATTGGATTTTCTGGCCTCATGCCGACACTTCTTTTAGGCTCGATCGCGGGCACGGTTGGGCCTTCTGTCGTGCTTTCGTTTTATCTTATGCTAAGCGATCAATATTCCAGTTCAAACTTGATGAACCTAATAAAACCAGCAATGTATCTGGCACCATATGGCGCCGCCCACGCATTTGTATTCTGGATTTTCCTCATCGCCTATTCAACCATCCTCCAGCCGGAAGAACCCACATGAAAACGCAATTTCGTGTCCTTGTCAGCCTGATTATCGGCATCATTGGCGTCAGCACCGTGTTCTTTCATTTTGCCGAAGGCTGGAGTTGGGTCGACAGTTACTTCTTTACTGTCATTACAATTTCTACGGTCGGTTACGGCAATATCGTGCCGGTCACGGTTCTGGGGAAACTTGCCACTACGGTTCTTATTTTCATGGGAATTGGCGTGGTCGCCGTTGCTCTTAATTTCTTTGGTGCAGAACTTGTTTCGGTCAGGACGGCGCAACTGGAAAGAAAGAAGAAAAAGGAACAGGATGAAGACAAATCCTGAGATTCACGTTTGGTTAACGATGTTACCTCTAGGCTGAACGCTCCGCTGCCACGGAGGTTTTGTGACTGATTCCCTTTTTGGGCCGAACTTTGCTTCGGCCATCCCGCCTAGTGACGTTGATGCGATCACTTGGTTGCAACTGATCCGCTCGCGCCGCGTTGGGCCTTCTACCTTTCATCGCCTGATGGGCGAATATGGCAATGCCGCTGCGTCTCTCGCCGCACTACCAGAAATTGCGCATGCGGCTGGTGTTAAATCCTACACCGTCTACCCAAGGGTCGAAGCAGAACGCGAATTCGTGGCGGGGCAAACGGTAGGCGCGGAACTGATATTATTCGGCACCCCTGAATATCCGCCCTTGTTAGCAAAAATCACTGACGCCCCACCTATACTGTGGATCAAAGGAACTCTTGAACCTCGAAGTGAAACCATCGCCCTTGTTGGTGCGCGCAATGCCTCCAGCCTTGGCACGCGAATGGCCAAGCTGTTGGCAGGCGAACTTGGGCGCGCAGGCTATAGCGTGGCTTCCGGACTTGCGCGCGGCATTGATACAGCGGCCCACCTGGGGTCACTTGCGACGGGCACGATCGCCGTTATGGCCGGGGGGTTGATTTTATCTATCCGCGCGAAAACCAGAAACTTGCCGAAGAAATTGCCGAAAGCGGTTTGTTGCTGTCCGAACAACCCATCGGCCTATCACCGCAAGCACGCCATTTCCCGCGTCGCAACCGTCTGATTTCGGGCCTAAGTCGCGCTGTGATTGTCGTGGAAGGCGCCGCCAAGTCCGGCAGCTTGATCACCGCACGTGACGCGCTGGATCAAGGCCGCGAGGTAATGGCCGTGCCTGGACACCCGTTAGATGCGCGCGCATCTGGCTGCAACATGCTTATCCGTGACGGGGCCATTTTAGTACGTTCCGCCAATGATGTGATAGAGGCGTTGGCACTACCGGAAAGTGGCGAAATCACCGAAACTATTTCAGCCGAGCCACCAAAAGCCACAATCCCCGAAGCGTTGGATTTGTCACGCAAGATCCTGTCACTATTAAGCCCGTCACCCATCCCCGAAGATCAATTGATCCGCGAACTTAACTTGCCGCCGCAGACCGTATCCAGCCATTTAGTGTCACTGGAACTGGACGGCAAGCTGGCCCGCCAAGCTGGCGGCATGTTGTCATTGGCAGTCTAAAAACAGAATTCTGGCGTCACAGACCGATATTCCTCGCAAAACTCACGCGAAGCAAACCAGACATCCGTGGACCCAATGGACCAATGAACAGCCACCCAAGTCGCGCCAGATTTCTGGTAAAGCACATGCATTTGCACGCCATCGTAAAACTCTGGATTAATTTCGCCTCGTTTCATCAAAGGTGTTTGCCAAAAATCAATCACGCCGCCGCCCGGTCGCTGCGGTGACAGCGACCCATAAGCAACATCGCCCGATACACGCAACGTCTCGACCACAAATTCAACTGGGGCCGCAAGGTTCCATTCTGCATGCGGGCGGATCGCATCCATCAATGCACGGCGCGTTTCGCTGCCACGCGCGGGTTCAACATAGTCATCGCCAAGTTCATCGGCCGCCCAAACCGTTGCCGGCAACAACAGGAAAATCATCAAAAATCTTAGCATCCTTGAACTCCTAAAACCATTTACCTATACCGCGGCTACTGCAAAACCCGAACGTTGCGATGTGAGATGATGCGGAAGTTATCAGTTACTTGATCTCGAAAGTTGCGCCACTGTTTT
>JBLHMX010000017.1:0-23194 GCA_047622625.1 Paracoccaceae bacterium
TCAAAACGGGCGTGAATATCGTGCCGTTCGACAGGTGACAGGCCAGGGAGAAATAGCGTATCGTCATTCATGGCGGGCTGGACTTTCTGCTGGAGGTGAATGATCTTGTTCAAACACCAAAATCATACGCTATTTCAACAGCTTAATCTATGCCTGCCAACCAATTTACGCCGCTTCATGAATAATTCGGGCTAGGTTAGCGACCCAAGTCGGCAATAACTCCAGAGCGTCCATAGCGATGTCAAACTACTCCTATTTTGGAATCACGTTCACAAAGCGCGTGGAAGATGTCGCTCCAATCGGGTGGTCAAAAATCGACAAATCCGGTCGAATATTGGAGCAGCTTGCCATCTTACCAAACGGATCTCTGCAATATGAATCCGCAGAAATTGAGGGAGCCGTATCTCTTGGAATTGAGCTAATTGATTTAAAAGATTTTGAAGGGTCAGGGCCGCTGGGAGAATGTGTTGCCTATACAGAAATCGAGTATGAAGCCGTGCGTAATATGTTTTACCTTAACAGAAAGAAAATTGTTGGCGATAATAGACCAAAACTACCAGAGACCAATTAGTCAGGGTAAAAGTTCGAGGCCAGGGCTGCTGAAAGCCCTACCCCTTCACCTCAAATTTCACCATCACATACGTATTAAACCGAATGAAATTCGTGGCTGATCTGGTTTTCTGGTGCAGCCTCTGTTCCAGTCTTTCACGCCGGCGCTGGCTGAAAAAAAGGCCCATCAAACCGCGTAGGAACTTCCGCAGGAACGGGTGTGTTGCGACTAATCCGTCATCCACCCGGGTTACGGCGTAGCCAACCACGTTATATAATTCTTGTTCCACGTCGACCGTTGGAGCGACTTGTTCGGTGATGTCTTCGCGGCTGACAATTGTCAGGGGTAAGTCGTTCAATATGGCATCAAAATCGACTAGGGCATGCCCGCCGCCAACTCTGGCGGCCACGGCTTTACTGTCAAAGAAGGCCTGGGTACGAAAACAATCGGACACAATGATCGTACCGCCTAGCGTTAACAGGGACGCGCTTTTTGTCAACGAAATGTCCATCGGGATATATTGAAAGCTCTCGGAAAACAGGCAGACATCAAATCGTTGATCGGTTTCAAAATCCTCGAACTTACATTCATGTACAACCGCTTTTGGCCCGGCATTGTGCCGGCATCGTTCGGCCAGAAACGGGCTGGGAATGACGATCTCAACGTGGTGGCCAAGGGCGACCAGCTTTTTTGCGGTTTCCCCGGCACCGCCCCCAATATCCAGAATTTTCAGATTTTTGGCTTTGGGCAAAAGTGCAAATAACTTTGAGGTATAGGCTTCTTGCGCCCGACCCACATTTGCGGCGCAAACATCCCATTTGGCATCCCACAAACCGTAGTGCAGGTTTTCTTTGCCCGTCAGAAACTTGGAAAACGCCAGCCCGACATCAAGTCCGATTGAACGGGTGTCCATCTTTTTGCGTGCCATTTCCACCCCTTGAATTAGACCAGTCGCGCCGTGCCATAACAGCAAATTGGCGTTAAAGGAAAGGCTCTATGATACCTGCGCGTGAAACTCGCGGATTACACGTTCGTAGGTGTCGCGTTTGAACGGCACGATGCGGGACAGCAGGTCTTCAGGCGGAAGCCAACACCAACGACTAAACTCGGGGTGTTTGGTTTGAATGTTAATCAAGCTGTCGTCCCCTAGGAACCTCATTAGGAACCAGCGTTGTTTCTGGCCGCGATACTTGCCGTTCCACAATTTTGGCACCAAATGATGTGGCAACTCGTAGGGAATCCAGTCGGCTGTTTCCGCGAGGATTTCAACCGAAGATTCCGGAATTCCAGTTTCTTCTTCCAGTTCACGTAACGCAGCCTCGCGTGGGTCTTCACCCTTTTCGATACCGCCTTGCGGCATTTGCCAGGCATCCATGTTGCTGTCTAACCGCTGACCGGCAAAAATCTGACCGTCAAGATTACAGATCATCATGCCTACACATGGGCGATATGGCAGGGATTTGATTCCGTCTGCATTCATGGGTTATCTCGCTTCATACCAATCATCACTGAACATCATAAAGGCCCGGTCAGGCAAACGCCATTCCGGGCCCATAGCTGATATAGTATCGTTAGTTGGCTTTTTGAAGAACCGCCATACCGCGCAGCAAATCTACCGCATATGAAAGCTGATAATCTTCGTCGCGTTTTTTGGCGGCCTCCTCTTGAACGCGACGCTCTTCTTCAAGCTGTGTGCGCTCGTCTTCCGTCAGGCTATCATTTGACAAAGTCCCGCGCAGATCGGCTTCTGACCGTTGTTGGCGCGCTGTACTTTCTTCGCCTTCAGGCGTCGGCGCACGTTGTTCAACGATGATGTCCGGTGCCACGCCAAGGTTTTGGATCGAGCGACCTGACGGTGTGTAATACCGAGCAGTCGTCAAGCGCATTGCACCGTCGCCTTGCAGCGGCATGATGGTTTGAACGGAACCTTTGCCGAAGCTTTTAGTCCCAACGATGATCGCGCGGCGATGATCTTGCAGCGCGCCAGCAACGATTTCGGATGCCGAGGCAGACCCACCGTTAATCAGCACAACAATTGGCATGCCTAGTGCCAGGTCGCCTTGAACGGCATTATAACGTTCGCTGTCTTGCGGATCGCGGCCTCTGGTTGAAACGATTTCGCCTTTGTCCAAAAAGGCATTGGAAACAAGGATCGCCTGGTTCAACAAACCGCCGGGATTATTGCGCAGATCAAGCACGACACCGCTAACATTGTCAGCCCCGCCGGCTTCTTCAATGGCTTTGTTCAGGCCAGTTTTTAGGTTCGGGAAAGTCTGATCCGTAAATGAGCTGATCCTTAGAACAACGGCTTCGCCTTCTGTCCGCGTTTTTACCGCAGCAATCTTGATGGTGTCGCGGATGATTGAAACATCAAACGGTTCGTCTACATCTTGGCGAATAACTGTGATGATAATTTCGGAACCTACAGGCCCGCGCATCAGTTCCACAGCCTCGTTTAGGTTTAACCCAAGGATTGCTTCGCCATCCACATGGGTGATGAAGTCACCTGACTGCATTCCGGCCTCATCCGCTGGAGTGCCGTCGATGGGTGAAACGACTTTGATGTATCCCTCTTCTTGGGTCACTTCGATGCCAAGGCCACCGAATTCACCACGAGTTTGCACCTGCATGTTGTCGAAATCTTTTGGCGGCAGATAGGACGAGTGTGGGTCAAGAGATGTTAGCATACCGTTGATCGCGCTTTCGATCAGGGCTGCCTCGTCTACTTCTTCTACATATTGGCTGCGAATGCGTTCGAAGATATCGCCAAACAAATCAAGTTGTTCATAGGTTGATTTCTTGCGGCTGGATTCTTGGGCAATCAGTGGGCCTGCAACTTGCGATGTTATAACCAAGCCTGCAATTGTACCACCGATCGCGGCCATCATATACTTTTTCATAGTGTCCTACCTGTTTAGCTGGGCGAACCATTCCGCCGGATCGACTGCTTTTCGATCTTGTCTGATTTCAATATACAGCGTTTGCTGCCGAGTATCGTCATTTCCCTGTGTCGTCTCAACCAGAAAATCCTGCGCTTCGGGGTCTGTACCTTCCATAAGGCCGACCGGATCGCCCGCGGAAAGAATCTGGCCAACCTCTCCATACACTTGTCCTAACCCAGCGAGAACTATCAGGTAACCCGCAGCTGGCTCAAGGATAATCACGTTTCCGTAGTCCAGAAGCGGACCACGATAGCGGATTGTCGCAGTAAATGGTGTCACAACTAAGGAAACGGGCGGTGCTGTCAGAATAATTCCCGGGCGGCGCAGGCCTGCGGCATCCGCCTCGTTGAACTTGCGCAATAGGGTGCCAAAAACCGGCAGCGGAAGATTGCCTTGGGCAGCATTGAAATCCAGTGGAGGGTCGCCGATGTCGTCGAACGGCAGATCGGCAAGACCATTTGCGAACCCCGTCAAAGTTGCGCTGTTTTCGACTAAGGTTTGAAGTTTCACAGGGTCTGACACGAACCGTCTTGGCAGGTTCGTGCGCTGACCAATCGCTTCGGTTAGGGCAAGTCGGGCGCTTTGCAGCCCCCTTAATCCTAGCTTCAAATCATCGACAGACGCGTTTTGAAGCGCTTGCAGGACCAGCAGTTCTTCAAGTTGCTGGCGCAGATCATCGGCCTGAGTATGCAGCGCGGGTGTGATTTCTGAAAGAACCTGACCTGAACGCGCCGTTCCTAAAGGGCCAGACGGATGGATCAACAACAACGGATTTGAGGCGCGTTCAAGCGTTTGCAAAATTCCCAACAAGCGGGAAAGTTGGTCGCGCCGAGCAGCAAATTCCAACCGCATCGCGGCTTCGCGAATGGCGGCTTTACGCAAGCTTACGCGCATGGCTTTTAGCCCATCTTCATATGCAATAATCGCACGGCTTAACGCTTTGACGCGATCACGGGCTTCACGGGCGTCTTTTAGCGCGCGGGTGGCCGATTTCAAATCTTCGGCGGCCTTGCGAGTGGCAAAAACGGGGTCGTCATTGGATTGGGCCGCAGCAAACGAGGGTTGAAACCCGGTGGCGGCAATCGCCAACACTGATATGATGAACAACACCTTCATTTGATGATCAGGCTTTTCCCGGTCATTTCGGGCGGCGGTTCCAAACCCATTAAATCAAGCAAGCTGGGCGCCAAATCTGCCAGGCGACCGCCCGATGCAAGGCCACTGACTTTAGGTCCGCCAACCAGAATAACCGGAACGGGATTGGTGGTGTGAGCAGTGTGTGGCATGCTGGTATCAGGATCGACCATTGTTTCGCAATTTCCGTGATCGGCCGTAACGATCATCGCACCATCAGCCTGATCCACGGCCTTTACTACTTGTTCAAGCCCCAAATCCACGGCCTCACAAGCGGCAATCGCCGCTTTCAGATCACCTGTATGCCCGACCATATCCGGATTGGCATAATTGACGATGATTAAATCATAACCCTTTTCAATCGCGCCAATAAGATTTTCGGTAACTTCAATCGACGACATTTCAGGTTGTAGGTCATAGGTTTTCACCCTGGGGCTTTTGGGCATCATCCGTTCTTCGCCAACTTCCGGTCTTTCCCGCCCACCGTTCATAAAGAATGTCACATGCGCGTATTTTTCGGTTTCTGCCAAACGAAATTGGCTTTTGCCTTTTTCCGACACCCAATGGCCCAATGTATTGACGATCTTTTTCCGCTCAAAAAGCGCATCCATAAAAGTAGAGTGGCGCAAAGAATAACTTGTCATGCCTGCCATTGCCGCAAGTTTGGGCCGGTTAGGCGTGTCAAACGCGGTGAATTCGTTGTCGCCAATGGCGGATAAAATTTCGCGTGCGCGATCTGTGCGGAAATTCAGGCAAAGCGTGCCGTCACCGTGTTTAATTCCGTCGAAAGCGCCGATCACAGAAGGCCCGATGAATTCGTCGCTTTCACCGCGGTTGTTAGCGCCCAAAAGCGCATCGGCTGGGTTTGCGAACTTGTGGCCGTCGGCGTGAACAATGGCTTGGTAAGCGCGCTTTATCCTGGCCCATCTATTGTCGCGATCCATGGCAAAAAATCGACCTGAGACTGTGGCAATCGTAGCATCGTTGGGGATTTCCCGTTCCAAAAACTGCAAATCGGCTGCTGACGATCCCGGCGCAACATCGCGCCCATCGGTAAGGGCGTGAATTTTGACCTTAACACCAGCTTTTGCAATTGTTTTGGCCGCAACAACCATATGGTCAATATGGCTGTGTACGCCGCCATCGGAAATCAGCCCAAGAAGATGGGCAGTGCCGCCGGTTGCTTTCAGCTTTTGGATGAACTCAAGCAATGCCGGATTTTGTGCAAACTCGCCGTTTGCGATTGACGCATTTATTCGACCAAGATCCATCATCACAACACGGCCTGCACCGATACTTGTGTGACCAACCTCGGAGTTCCCCATTTGACCTGCAGGCAGCCCCACATCCAATCCAGAAGTTTTTAGGGTCGCGTTTGGGCAGGTTGCTAACAAGTGGTCGTAAGTTGGTGTGTTGGATAAAGCGACCGCATTATTTTCGCGTTCGGCGCTTAAGCCCCAGCCATCCAAGATGCAAAGAATAACTGGTTTTGGCGGGGTCATCTGCGCGACTCTTTTCGTGGTCTTTGCGGGCGAACATAAGGGTCGCGGGCGGCAACCTCAAGCACGGTGATAGGGCGCGCCTGCCAGAATAGAAACACTGCGATAAAGCTGTTCTGACAGCATCACCCGCGCCAGCATATGTGGCCAAACCATTTTCCCAAACGAAACCGAGGCGTCTGCCTTGGCCCTCAGATCAGGCGCAATGCCATCGGCCCCACCAATGACAAATGCAACGTCTTGCCGACCTTGATCGCGCCAGCCCGCCAACAGATTGGCAAAGTCCGGTGACGACATAAGCTTGCCGCGTTCGTCAAGGGTGCAAACCACAGCGCCGTTAGGGATAGCACGTTCCAAAAGGGCGCCCTCGGCTTGCATGCCGCCACCCTTTTTGTCTTCAACTTCAGTTAGATTTATCGCACCAAATCCATTGGCGCGGCCAGATTTTGTAAACCGATCCAAATAATCCGCAATCAGGTCGCTTTCAGGCCCTGCCCGCAAACGACCAACCGCGCAGATGTGAACCCGCATTCAGCGTTCGTCGATTGCCATTGTCGCAGGCACCCACATCTTTTCCAGCTGATAAAAGTCACGCACTTCGGGGCGGAAAATATGCACAACAACGTCGCCGCAATCGACCAGCACCCAATCTCCGGTTTGCTTGCCTTCCATACGCGACAGACGGCCAAGATCGTGTTTAACCTGATCCGACAGCTTTTCAGCAAGCGCAATCACCTGACGTGACGAGCGGCCCGAAGCAATCACCATGAAATCGGCCATTTCTGATTTCCCTTTAAGGGGGATCGAAATAACGTCTTCGGCTTTGTTGCTATCCAGAGTTTCCAGGATCAGGTGCAGCAAATCGCCGCCAATTTTATCATCGGCGGCCGTGTTTACGCCCCCGGTGGCGGTCGATCCTTTGACCGCGTCAACGTGTTCGGACAGAACAGTGTCCTCCATTAAATAATGCGTCATGATTTTCGATGATTCTAGGCCATGCCGCCTAACCTTGGCCTGATATAGCATAGGTGTTGCGGCAGGCTCAAGATTTGGGTGGGCTGAAAGCTATTCCCGGACTAGTTTTTCATATGCTTCGGCAATTTCCCGCGCCAATGCCCCAACTTCGAAATTGTAGTCCCCGATTTGACCCACAGGCGTGACCTCAGCGGCAGTGCCAGTCAACCAACATTGTTCAAAGGTTTCAAGCTCTTCCGGCATAATGTGGCGCTCGTGAACTTTGATGTTTCGCGCGTTAAGCATACCGATAACCGTTTGGCGGGTAAGACCGTTTAAGAAGCAATCTGGCGTCGGCGTATGAACTTCGCCGTCCTTCACGAAGAAAATATTGGCACCTGTTGCTTCAGCGACATACCCCCGATAGTCAAACATCAACGCATCTGAACATCCTTTGGCTTCGGCCGCGTGTTTGGACATGGTACAAATCATATAGAGACCCGCTGCCTTAGCGTGGCAGGGGATTGTTTCCGGGCTGGGGCGTTTCCATTTAGAAATATCGAGCTTGGCGCCCTTCATTTTGGCGTCGCCATAGTATGCACCCCATTCCCACGCCGCGACTGCCATACGAACCGGGTTGCGGGCAGACGCGACTCCGATGTCTTCACCGGCGCCACGCCAAGCGACTGCGCGAACATAACCATCGGACAAGCCATTTGCCTTGAGAACATCATATTTCGCTTTTTCGATTTCTTCGACGGTCCAAGGGATTTCAAAGTCGATCATTTCAGCAGACCGGCGCAAGCGTTCGGAGTGCTCTACAGACCGGAAAATCTTGCCGTTATATGCACGCTCGCCTTCGAATACTGAACTTGCGTAGTGCATCGCATGGGTCAGAATATGCACATTGGCATCCCGCCACGGTACAAGCATTCCGTCCATCCAAATTTGCCCATCGCGATCATCGTACCCATTGCCCATGACGTGTTCTTTCCCGCTAACATTCAGCTATATTTGCATTTGTTGCGTAATTAGGTCCGAAACGGACAGAAAATTACGTGAAATCGAGGATTTGCTATCATTTGATTCTTGGAAAGTCAACAAGACTGACATAAAATGAAATCGAAGCTGTAATTTAATAGCAGGAGCGGTAATTCATGCAAGACAGGACCCATCGCGCAAACTTAAGCCCACATTCGGGGGGTGGTGAAAGCCTGCTTTTCTTAACAGACGATCAATTGCGTCGCGGGATCGAGGCGATGTTTTTCGCCTATCGCGGATTTACTGCTGACCCTGATCGAATACTGACCAATTACGCCTATGGTCGGGCACATCATCGGGCCATTCATTTTGTTAATCGCACGCCAGGAACCACAGTTAACAGGTTGCTGGACATTCTTGGCGTAACAAAGCAATCGTTGAACCGTGTTCTGCGGGCCTTGGTCGATGATGGCTTGATCGAAAGTCGGGTCGGAAACAAAGACAAACGCGAAAGGCATCTTTTCCTGACAGATGTTGGACGCGCATTGGAACAAGAGCTGTCGGAAGCGCAACGCACAAGGGTGCGCGCCGCGTATCGCGCAGCCGGCCCCGAGGCAGTCCAGGGGTTTCGGCGTGTTTTAGAAGAGATAATGGACCCGCAATTGCGAAATTTCATGAAATCAATGCCCGACGGACGCACGGGAAAGGGGACCGAAAATGGCTGATCTGAACGATGCCCATCTGTTGATTGTTGATGACGATGTACGTATTCGCGGGTTGTTGCAAAAATTTCTGTCGCAAAATGGCTATTGGGTTAGTGCTGCGCGCGACGCTGCACACGCGCGTCGGCTGCTGGAAGGTTTGGAATTTGACCTGATCGTGCTGGATGTGATGATGCCGGGCGAAGACGGTCTCACCCTGACCCGATCTTTACGCGAAACGCTGGAAACGCCGATCTTATTGCTAACCGCCAAAGGTGAATCCACTGATAGGATCACGGGGCTAGAAGCAGGCGCCGACGATTATCTAAGTAAGCCGTTTGAACCCAAAGAATTACTGTTACGGATCAACGCAATTTTGCGACGTGTACCAAAAGTTGAAGCTGAAAAAGAAGTGCCCAAGACGTTTCAAATGGGTGCTATTCGGTATGATATTTCGCGCGGCGAACTTTGGCACGGCAGCGATATGATACGCCTGACTGCAACCGAAAGCACGTTAATGCGGATATTTTCGTCGCGCCCTCATGAACCGGTAAGCCGGAGTAAATTGGTGGAAGAGCTTGGCCGCGACAATGGTCAAGCCCAAGAACGTGCGGTCGATGTGCAAATCACACGCTTAAGGCGTAAACTTGAAAGCGATCCAAAGTCTCCGCGATACCTGCAAACAGTGCGTGGTGCGGGTTACATGTTAGCACCAGATTAACTTTAGTTCGGTAATTTGGTTTGACAAAGGCTGCGTGACATGATTATGCACCCGCAGCATTTTGGCAAAGTTTAAATCTTTGACCGCGAATTTCCCTTCTGGGCCAATTCAACAATAATGCAGCGACTGACCTTGCGGGCACCATCCGTTTTGTCTTGTCGCAATCCGACAAGAACGTGATGCAGGCGACCCAGGTCATCGGCAATACATAACATATGAAAGAAATATTGTGAATTTCCAAGAACTTGGCTTGAAAAAGTCGATCCTAAATACCTTAGCTAAAGAAGGTTACGAAACCCCAACGCCGATCCAGATCAAGGCGATCCCCCCGATTTTGAAGGGCCGCGATGTCGTTGGCCTTGCGCAAACTGGAACCGGCAAAACCGCAGCTTTCACGCTGCCGTTGCTTCATCGACTTAGTGAAGGTGAGCAGCCTGGTGGGCGGCGTCCTGTCAGGGTTCTTATCCTTTCGCCGACCCGCGAATTGGCTGCACAAATTGACCAAGCGGTTCAAGTATACGGCGTAAACATGCCCTTACGCACAACTGTTGTCGTTGGTGGCGTGCCGATCAAACGACAAAAGAATGCGCTGATGAACGGCGTTGATTTTCTGGTGGCAACGCCCGGGCGTCTGGAAGACCTTGTCGCGCAAAAGGCTGTCAAACTCGACAAAATCGAAACAGTTGTTTTGGATGAAGCCGATCAGATGCTGGATATCGGGTTTATGCCCGCAATCAAGCGCATCTTGAAAATGACCCCAAACAACCGCCAGACGCTGTTGTTTTCGGCTACCATGCCGAAAGAAATCAAAGCGCTTTCCAATGATTATCTTACAGATCCGATTGAGATGTCTGTGGTTCCTAAAACCGCAACGGCGGATCGGATTAAACAATCGGTTTTGCATATGCAGTCCGGTGATAAGCCAAGCGCAATTGCCAAATTGGTTCAGGCGCATCCGGGAAAACGGATCATTGTTTTCACGCGGACAAAACGCGGTGCGGATAAAGTTGTGCGCAAATTGAACGCAGAAAATCTTGGGGCATCAGCCATTCACGGCAACAAATCCCAAGGCCAGCGCGAACGCGCTTTGGCAGCATTTCGCAAGGGCACGAACCCAGTTTTGATCGCTACAGATATTGCTGCGCGTGGCATTGATGTGCCGGGCGTCGAGCTGGTGGTGAACTATGATTTGCCGAATGTTTCTGAAAGTTATGTGCACCGTATCGGTCGGACAGCCCGTGCCGGCGCGTCTGGTTTGGCTGTTTCATTTTGCGCCCATGACGAAGTGAAATTATTGCGCGATATTGAAAAGCTGATTAAACAAAACATCCCTGCGAACGCGATAGACGGCACAATGATGCCATCTGCAGATGCGCCAAAACCTCGCGGGCCAAGCCGCCCTGAAGGTCAAAAAAAGCGGCGGCGGAATAACTGGAGCAAGAAACGTGCTTCGGCATAAATGTTAGGTCGCTTTGCGGAAAACTGCCAAAAAGAAACCGGCGAAGACTAAATCGCTTAGACCATAAAACGAAAAGAATATGCCGGCGAGAAAATCGTCGGCATATATCGCCGCAAGATCTCCAAAGTTGCTTGTCACCCACAAAAGCCAAACAGCGACATAGATCAGTTTTTCGATTGCAAAAACACCGACGATCCAACGGTTTCTAAGCGCGTTCTTGGCGATGCTGATATAGGCCAATCCCCAGACAATAATCATAACCAACCCAAAATCTGACATGACAACTGGATCGTATGCTGACAACGCTCCACTGGAAAAGCCTTTGGAAAACAAAAGCACACCAAAGATGTTCGCAAGGCCCGCCAACCAGAACCCGTTTCGGATGGTACTTGCCTGCATAGTCGCCCCCGTCAAAATGCCCAATACTGTGCTTGTCGCGCGCTTAGTCATATCATAGATTTGCAGTATGACGACAGCCCTGTTTACCCATCCCGATTGTTTGAACCATGAAACGCCGCCCGGTCACCCCGAGCAAGTTGCGCGACTAAGGGTGATTAATTCTGCGTTGGCGGGCGAGGAATATAACGCCCTTAACCGAATTGATGCACCTTTATGTGGGGATGAACACATCTTATTGGCGCATCCTGCCAGTCATCTTGCGGCGATGCGTGACGCATCCCCGACCACTGGCTTAAGGTCGCTTGACCCTGATACCCACATGTCGCCAGGATCACTGCAAGCAGCATTTCGCGCTGTTGGCGGAATTGTTGCAGCGGTGGATTTGGTGATGTCGAGCAAAGCGCGAAATGCCTTTTGTGCGATGCGCCCACCGGGACATCATGCCGAACGCGCAACTGCAATGGGATTTTGTTTTTTTGGCAATGTGGCGATTGCTGCGAAACACGCGGTTACAAAACACGGTTTGAACCGTGTCGCGATTGTTGACTTTGATGTGCACCATGGAAATGGCACGCAGGATTTGGTTTGGGATGATGATCGTATCCTTTTCGCTTCGACGCACCAAATGCCGCTTTATCCGGGATCTGGTGGCGCGCATGAAACTGGCGCGCACGCCAATGTGTTGAACGTGCCGTTAGATGAGGGCGCAGGCGGCCAGACTTTCCGTGCGAAAATGCGCGACCAGGTTTTACCGGCAATTTTGGCGTTTCAGCCTGAACTAATTCTTATTTCAGCCGGGTTTGATGCGCACCGAGATGACCCATTGGCTGGACTAAATTTAGTGGAAGCTGACTTTGATTGGGCGACAGAACAAATATGCGACATCGCAGATCAGACTGCATCAGGTCGGGTGGTATCTTCACTTGAAGGTGGATATGATTTACAGGCCTTAGCAGCGTCAACTGCGGCGCATGTTAAAGTATTGATGGGGCGAACTTGATGAGTGAAAAAGCTGTTTCCGAAATGACGTTCGAAGACGCCATGTCCGAACTTGAGCGCGTGGTTAGCCAACTTGAAAATTCACAAGTAGCGTTGGATGATTCCATCAAACTTTACGCGCGCGGCGAGGCCTTGAAAGTTCATTGCGAGACCAAGTTAAAGTCGGCGGAAGAAAAAGTGGCACAGATCACCTTGGGCGAAGATGGCAAGCCAAACGGTTTGAAATCGGTCGAGGGTATCTGATCATGTTCGCGGATGCGTTGAAAGGCCACGCATCGCGGGTCGAAGCTTGTCTTACCGGATTGTTTGATGAGCTTGAAACCAACACCTTAACAAAGTCCATGAGGTATGCGGCTTTGTCCGGCGGCAAGCGATTGCGTGCATTTTTGGTACTGGAAGGCGCGCAGCTTTACGGTGTGCGACCCCAGCAATCTGACCGCGTTGCGGCTGTGGCCGAGTGCATTCACGCCTATTCATTGGTACATGATGACCTTCCAGCGATGGATGATGACGATTTGCGACGTGGAAAACCAACGGTTCACGTGAAATGGAATGAGGCCACCGCGGTCTTGGCTGGTGACGCACTTCAAACGATGGCATTTCAGATTTTGGCATCTACCAGAACGACGGCTGATGTAAACATTCGATTGAGACTGATCACCACCTTGGGGCAGGCGGTAGGTGCTGGCGGCATGGTTCTGGGCCAAATGCAGGATGTTGCTGCGGAAACTGCCAAAAAGCCGCTAAGTCTTGAGCAGATAACGGAACTTCAGGCCAACAAAACCGGCGCCTTGTTTACGTGGGCAGCCGAAGCCGGTCCGGTTCTGGGGAACTCGAATACCAATGTCATGCGTGACTATGCCCAAGCGGTTGGTTTGGCGTTTCAGATTACGGACGATATTTTAGATGTTGAAGGCGATGCTGGCAAAGCCGGAAAGCGCCTTCAAAAAGACAAAGATGCTGGCAAAGCCACTTTCGTTTCCCTGCTGGGAATTGACGGCGCTAAGGCCAAGGCTGCGGGGCTTGTTGAACAAGCCTGCGATGGGCTTGAGATTTTTGGTGGCACCGGCGACAATTTACGCCAACTAGCGCGCTTTATCATCGATCGGGATATGTGATAAGCTTCGGCGAACTCTAGGAATTAACTTGTGCCAGATCAAAAACAACCTCTGACGCCTTTGCTTGACCGCGTGATTTCCCCGTCTGATTTAAAGCATTTTTCGGATGTGGAACTTGTGGCAATAGCGAATGAATTGCGGGCCGAAACAATCTCGGCTGTGTCCGTAACTGGCGGCCATCTCGGCGCTGGGCTTGGGGTGGTGGAATTGACCACAGCCTTACATGCCGTTTTTGACACGCCCAGGGATCGCCTGATTTGGGATGTTGGGCATCAATGTTACCCCCATAAAATCTTAACAGGCCGGCGCGATCGCATACGTACTTTGCGTCAACACAAAGGACTGTCCGGTTTCACCAAACGCAGCGAAAGCCCTTATGACCCGTTTGGTGCTGCGCATTCATCAACGTCAATTTCCGCAGCTCTTGGGTTTGCAGTCGCGCGTGAACTTGGAGGCGCACCAGAACATGGGCTAGGCGATGCGATTGCGGTGATTGGCGATGGGTCGATGTCTGCAGGTATGGCGTTTGAGGCGATGAATAATGTCGGGCATTTGGGCAAGCGGCTGTTTGTCATTTTAAACGACAACGAAATGTCGATTGCTGCGCCAGTGGGGGCAATGTCGGCGTATCTTTCGCGACTCTATGCTGGTGCGCCTTTCCAAGAACTAAAAGCCGCCGCTAAGGGTGCGGTTAGCTTGTTGCCAGAGCCGTTTCAAGAAGGTGCGCGCCGGGCCAAAGAAATGGTTAAATCCATGACTGTTGGCGGGACATTGTTCGAAGAGCTTGGATTTTCCTATGTCGGCCCAATAGACGGTCACGACATGGATCAATTGCTTGCCGTTCTGCGTACAGTCAAAGATCGCGCCGATCGCCCAATGTTGATCCACGTAGTTACACAAAAAGGCAAAGGATATGCCCCTGCGGAAGCAGCGTCAGACAAGCATCACGCCGTTGCGAAGTTTAATGTGGTTTCGGGCGAGCAGAAAAAGACCCCCAGCAACGCACCAAGTTATACCAAAATCTTTGCACAAAGCCTGATTGCGCAGGCCGCAGACGATGACAAGATTGTTGCCGTTACAGCGGCGATGCCTGATGGCACAGGGCTTGATCTTTTTGCTGAACGGTTTCCAAGTCGTTGTTTCGATGTGGGAATTGCCGAGCAACACGGCGTGACATTTTGCGCGGCTTTGGCTGCGGGTGGCATGAAGCCGTTTTGCACGATCTATTCGACCTTTCTGCAAAGGGGCTATGATCAGGTTGTGCACGATGTTGCGATCCAACGCCTGCCAGTACGTTTTGCGATTGATCGCGCTGGGTTGGTAGGGGCCGATGGCGCCACCCATGCCGGATCGTTTGACATCGCATTTCTTACTAACCTGCCGGGCTTTGTTGTGATGGCAGCAGCTGATGAGGCCGAGCTGGTGCATATGGTTGCCACTGCCGCCAGCATTAACGATCGACCAAGTGCTTTTCGGTACCCGCGCGGTGAAGGCAATGGTGTGGACTTACCGGAAAAAGGCGAGGTGCTGGAAATCGGCAAAGGCCGGATCATTCAAGGCGGCAGCAAAGTGGCAATTTTATCTTTCGGCACGCGCCTGAACGAGGTGCAAAAAGCCGCTGAAATGTTAAGCGCGCGCGGCATTACTCCAACTATTGCGGACGCGCGCTTTGCCAAACCTCTAGACCGAGACATGATCCTTAAACTGGCAGCAGAACACGAGGCGCTGATTACGATCGAAGAAGGCGCGATCGGCGGTTTTGGCAGTCACGTGGCGCAGTTGTTGGCGGATGAAGGCGTATTTGACCACGGCCTTAAGTTTCGCTCAATGGTGTTTCCAGATACGTTCATTGACCAGAATTCGCCCGAGGCTATGTATTCAGTTGCAGGAATGAACGCGCCTGAAATCGAAGCCAAAGTGCTTGAAGCACTTGGAATCGCGACATTGAAGAAGTCAAAAGCGCATTAAACACTTCAGGGCGTTTTCTGGATCAGTTTCGACTAAACGCAGCAACCAATTCCACATGCGGTGACCAACGGAATTGATCGATGGGTTTGATCCAGTCGATTTGAAATCCGCCTTCGATCAACACAGCTGCATCGCGCGCAAAGGTGATTGGGTTGCAGGAAACGAATGCGATTTTGGTGATACCACTTTTGACCAATTCGGCGGTTTGCGCTTTGGCCCCGGCCCGTGGTGGGTCGATGACTACTGCGTCAAATTTATTCAACTCTGCTGCTAACAACGGGCGGCGAAACAGATCGCGCACTTCGGTTGTTAGTGGGTTCAAATCCGGGTTCGCGCGATGGCCATGCTCTAAGGCAGCAAGCAAGGTTTCTTCTCCTTCGACTGCGTGAACGGTCGCGTTTTGGGCCAATGGCAAGGAAAACGTACCGCACCCTGCGAACACGTCGACGACGCGACTAGCAGATTTCACAATTTCATTTACAGCATCTGTCAGCGCGGATTGACCTTGTTGCGTGGCCTGTAAGAACGCGCCGGGCGGTGGGATAACAGCCGTGGTTCCGAAAATTTGCAACGGTGCGACACGCTGCGCAATGACATCCGAGTTCCAGCTTAGTCGCGCCAGTCGGTGCGTTTCACAAAATCCACCAAGGGTTGCCAGCAACGGCCCATCCGCAGGTTTCACCCCTTGTAAATCAACGTCCAGTCCGTTTTCTGATAGGGTAACCGCAATGCCGATGGTGTTTTTGCGCGATGCACCTAAGACAGTCAGCTCTTCAAAAACTGGAATTGCCGCAAGGATGTCGGGATGCAACAGAGTGCAATTTGGGATCGGCAAGATGGTATTGCTGGCTTTCCCATTAAGCCCTACTAACGCGCCCTTTTTGGTGCGGCGTCCGGCAAGATTTGCCCGGCGGCGGGTCTTTGGCGACGAAGTTGCGATAGGCCTAAAAGCGGCTTCAATGTCATGTGCTGCTAAGGCCGAGCGAATGAGTTGGATCTTCCAGTCAGCCAGAAAGCCGTCGCTGGCATGCTGCAATGCGCAACCACCGCAAGATTTGAAATGACTGCACGGCGCTTTAACACGGTCGGCCGAAGCGGTTAAGACACGCGGAATACTGATGCGTCCGCCTTCAATATCACCGTCAATTTCTTCGTCCGGCAGGACATAGGGCGCAAAGATATCGCCATTGGGCCCCTTGGCAATTCCGTCGCCATGATGGCCTAATCGTTTAACGATTAAACTGGTCATTGGGCGGCTTTGACATCGATGAAACCACCGGATTGGCGATCCCAGAAACGCGCATATAGCCCGCCTTTAGCCAACAGTTCCGTGTGGCTACCCTCCTCGGCGATTTGGCCTGCTTCTAGTACGACGATCCGATCCATTTGGGCAATTGTCGACAGGCGGTGGGCGATTGCGATCACGGTTTTACCTTTCATGACGGTGGTTAAAGCCGCCTGAATTGACGCTTCGATCTCGCTATCAAGGGCAGATGTTGCCTCGTCTAATATCAGCACTGGTGCGTCTTTCAAGATAGCGCGGGCAAGTGCTATGCGCTGGCGTTGGCCGCCCGACAGTTTCACACCGCGTTCACCAAGGTTGGCGGCATAACCCACGCGCCCTGCGTGATCTTGTAGGGTCTCGATGAATTCATGGGCTTCGGCTTGCTTGGCAGCAGCAATAATTTCGGCCTTGGTTGCATCGGGACGGCCATAAGCAATGTTATCCAGGGCTGACCGGTTAAACATCGCGGTTTCCTGGGTGACCATACTGATCTGGCGGCGCAGGCTTAGCATTGTCAGATCACGCAGGTCATGGCCATCTAACCTAATCTCGCCTTTTTCGGGATCGTAAAGTCGCATCAAAAGCGCAACTAGTGTTGATTTCCCAGCGCCAGATGACCCCACAAGCCCAAGCTTTTCACCGGGCTTCATTGTGATCGTCACGCCGTCCACACCACCTGTTTTCCGGCCATACATGAATTGCAGGTCGTTAATCTCAATTTCGCCTTCAGCGTTTTGTAAATCTGTGGCGCCAGTTCGATCCGTCAATTTATGGGCATGGGCAAGAGTGCGCATGGCATCTTCAGCTTCACCAATATTGGCGTAAATACCAAGTAATGCGAAGCTTACCCAACCCGTCATTTGTGCGATTCGGATGGCAATTGCGCCTGCTGCCACGATATTCCCGGGCGACGCGGACCCGTTGCTCCAAAGATAAAGAGTTGCCCCTACCAACAGTATTGGCAGCAATCCGGCCAATGTCATCAGAGAGAAACGAAACCATGTAGACAAATAGCCAAATTCAAGAGACGCCGTTCTAAATGTACGCATGGCGCCAAGGGCCGCCTGATCTTCATGTTCGCCATGCGCGAAAAGATGGACGGTTTTAATGTTCGTGACAGTATCAACGATTTGGCCAGTTACATTGGCGCGGGTGCCTGCGCGTGCAGCGGCCCGTTTACGGATTTGCGGTAAAAATAGCCGGATAAGGCCAAGATAGGCCACCAACCAGATCGCCAATATCCAAGCGACGCGTGTATCGATCGTAATAAGCAGCGCGGCGGAACCGACCAATGACGCCAATGCGAAGGCGACAACGTTAATACATTCTACGGTCACCTCTGTTATCGCACGAGATGCCTGCATTTGTTTCTGGGCAATACGCCCAGCGAAATCATCGTCAAAGAAGCTGACCGCTTGGCCAATAGTGTGTCGGTGCAAGCGCGACAACACCAGCTGGCTGACGTTTGGGCCAACAATAATCGATGTTGAAGCTGCGTTTGCAGCAAATGCCAATGGTCGCAACAGCATCAGGAAAACCACAATCCCCGCCAGCATTAATATATTTTCGTTGAAATAACCCGACGGCCCAACGTCAATCGTTGCGTCAACTATCCAGCCAAGCATTAGGGCAGTCAGGGCTTCCATCATGCCAGCAATCATTGCGACAGCGGCAGCAAGCCATAAAACTGGAAAAGACCCGTGCAAATTCCACGTTAGGAACGCCAACAGCGTATTTGGTGGACTTCCTTCAGCGGGCTGAAATGCATCGATTAGCGTGGAAAGCTTCATGTTTGATCTTCGACCCCGATAAAGCCCCCTGATTGGCGTTCCCAAAATCCGGCGTAAAGACCCTTTTGCGCCAACAATTCTCGATGCGAACCTTGTTCAGCAACACGGCCTTTATCTAGCACCACAATGCGGTCCATTCGGGCAATCGTGGACAGGCGGTGCGCAATTGCAATCACGGTTTTGCCTTCCATCACGCCGTAAAGCGTATCCAGAATTGCGGCTTCGACTTCGCTGTCCAGCGCGCTTGTGGCCTCGTCTAGCACCAGAATTGGGGCGTCTTTCAGGATTACACGGGCAAGTGCTATCCGTTGTCGTTGGCCACCGGATAACTTGACGCCGCGCTCGCCAACTTCGGCGTCATAGGCTGCATGTCCCTTTGGGTCGGTTAGATCCTGAATGAACTCATGCGCTTCTGCCCGTTTTGCGGCTTGGATCACCTGTTCGTCCGTGGCGTCGGGCAGGCCATATAGAATATTCGCCCGGACAGACCGGTGCAGCAGCGAAGCATCCTGTGTGACCATTCCGATCTGCTGGCGCAGGCTTTCTTGCTTAATCTGGCGAATATCTTGCCCATCAATCAGAATCTCGCCGTTTTCAACATCATGAAAACGCAGCAACAAGTTGACCAGCGTTGATTTGCCTGCGCCTGACCTGCCGACCACTCCAACTTTTTCGCCGCCCGTAATGTCTAGACTAAGTTGGTCTAAACCACCGGACTTACGGCCGTAATGGTGGCTAATTTTCTTGATGGAAATCGCGCAGTCTTTGATCTTAAGCGCGGGTGCGTTCGGTTTATCAAGCAGTGCGATCGGTTGCGCAATTGTTTCCATACCTTCGGCTACGACGCCAAGGTTTTGAAACAGTGATGACAACGACCACATGATCCATCCGGTCATGGCGTTCAGGCGCAACGTCAAAGCCGACGCAGCCGCGACCGTGCCGATAGTGGTAATGCCTTGTTGCCACATGACAATCGCCCAGCCGATAACAGCGACAATCAAGAAGCCATTGATCACAGTCAGGCCCAATTCCATCAATGTAATAAGCCGCATCTGTCGGGAAAACGCCTGACGGGCGGCTTCAATCGCCTCAAGCGCATATCGTTCTTCGGTTGCGTTATGGGCGAACAGTTTAACAGATTGGATGTTTGTGTAAGCATCAACAATCCGTCCGTTGATTTCCGAACGCGCATCGGAAAACTCCTTAGAGGCGCGGCCAACGCGTGGAATGGTCCAACGGATCAACAGTGAATACAGCACAAGCCAAACGACCAATGGGATGGCCAACCGTGGATCGGTGTGGCCCAGCAACCACAGCGCGCCGATCAGATAGATGATCGCGTAAACAACAGCATCGAAAACCTGATAAATGGCTTCGCCTGCTGCGGGTGGTGTTTGCATAATGCGATTGGCTATACGCCCCGCGAAATCATTTTCGAACCATCCAACAGATTGGCGTAAAACATGCCGGTGACTGCGCCAACGGATCAAAGTACCAAGATTTGGCATCAAGGATTGGTTCAAAAATGCAGCATCAACCACCTGTACGATGGGACGAATGATCAGGATGAACAAAGCCAAGAAAAGGAACGTTCGGCCATGATCTATAAATATCTGTTCTGGCGAGCTTGACCCAAGCAGATCAACAATTTCGCCCGCAAACTGGATGAGCGCGATTTCAATAATTCCGACAATTACGGTCAGAGCCACGATCCAAGCCAAAACTTTGCGAAGTGGCCTTAAATACTCGTTTAGAAATGCAAAAAGCGTCGCTGGCGGGGTGTCCGCATCTGTGTATTCTTCATAGGGATTGACTAGATTTTCAAAGAAACGAAACATTACAGGTTACTTAATTTAGGGGTTCAAAGCCACACAGAAGAACATCATTTGCTTTGGGGATGCAAGGGGGCGTTAGGCAACTTCACCAATCATTGGCCTATAAAAATTACTGCCAAAAAGCCAACAAGCATCAATGCCATCGTTAGATTGAATATTTTCAAACGCTTAGGTGTGCGAAGCCATTGCCCGATTAATCGTCCGAATAACAACCAGGTCACGGTTGAGATCAAGCCAGCGATAATAAAGACGATGGCAACAATAATCGTGCCTTTTAAGGGGGCATGGCTGGTCACGAACTGCGTTGTGATGGCAATTGCGGCAAGCCAACCCTTGGGATTGATCCACTGGAACGCGGCCGCTTGAATGAAGGTCAATGGCTTGGTGCCCTTGCTTTGCGCCCCTGGTGGTTCGGCATTGGCAATTTTCCAGGCGATCCACAACATCATCACCGCCCCAACAAGACGCATTGCTTGTTGCAACGCTGGATTTTGGTGAAATAATTCGCCAAGACCAATTCCCACCAAAAAAATCATCAAAGGATAGCCTAGAATGATTCCCAAAACATGCGGTATGGATGCGCGAACACCGTAAGTCGCGCCCGAACTTGCTAACATTGAATTGTTCGGCCCCGGGGTGATCGAAGCGGTAAATGCCATGCCAGCCAGAGAAAGGATGATTTCGAAATTCATTGGAATCGTTTAGGTTAGGAATATTGACCTATTTAACTGTACCTAACCCATCACCGAATTCAAGAAAGAAGCACATCGCGGCTCTTGGTAAATTGTGATGCAATCCATTCCGTTTCGAGATGTCTAAGTTTTGCGCCCAACTCAGGGCCGGTTTCACCAGTTGTTATGTCGCCCGCCTTGACCGGAAAAACCCTTGCTGCGGCATTGGTGGCAACCGCGACTAGATCTTGCGGCAATTCGGTACCAAGCAACGCGGCCCGCAACAGATAAATGTCTACAGCCGCATCAGCGCCGTTTCGGTAAGCAAGTTCAGGCAAACCAGCTGTTTCGCCGATTTTCCCCAGATATAAACGCAGTTTTTGGGCGTCAGCGCGGCTTAACCTAAGGGCGTCAACTTGTTCCTGTCCCCCAAGGCAGGCAAGGCGGCAAAGCCAGTTTGGCGCAATACCAAACTCACCTTCAAAATGTACGAGCTGGGCAACCGACGCCGTTGATGCACCCGGCAACACACGGTGCAATACCCCGGAATGTTCCATACTGGCCAGACTTGGAGCCGGGTCTGTGGCCGACAAAAGCTTGCGCATTTCCGCGCCGACGCGTTCCTTGGATAGGCCTTTCAAACCGTCTGCCAATTCAGCACATGCCGCCAAAGCTTCGGCATCGATTCCGATTGAAGGGTCTGCGAACCACGCATGAAAGCGGAAAAACCGCAAGATCCGCAATCTGTCTTCCAATATTCGATCTCTTGCGTCGTCAATAAACCGCACATGCCGTGTTTTGATATCGGCCAAGCCGCCAAGCGGATCAAATACCTGACCTGTTTCATCGGCATAAAGCGCGTTTATCGTGAAATCCCGCCGGTGAGCATCGGTGTCGATGGTGTCGGCAAATGCAACGACTGCATGACGCCCGTCGGTTTCGACATCTTTGCGAAAAGTCGTAACCTCATACGAAGAGCTGCCCGATATAAGCGTAATGGTTCCGTGGTCAATACCGGTTGCAATTGATCTTATACCGGCCTTCTTGGCAGATTTGATCACTTGATCTGGTCGGGCATCTGTTGCGAAATCTACATCTGCAACAGGCTCTTTCAAAAGCGAATTCCGAACGCTTCCGCCTACGACATAGGCTTGGAAGCCTTCGCTTTTTAGCATTTGAAAAACGGCTTGCGTCTCGTTGTTATTCAGCCAAGCGCCAGAAATCTGGGTCATGTCGACAGTCTTTCGGCAAATCCCCGCAAGATGCGGGCCGTAGCGCCCCAAATATAATAGGGGCCATAAGGAACAACGTAATAATGGCGCATGCTGCCGCCCCAATGCCGACCTTCAACAAGGTAGTTATTAAGATCGGTAAGATGAGCAAGCGGCACTTCAAACACCTCGGCAACCTCGCCAGGTTCAGGGCGCGGTGAAAAGGGCATTTTCACTTGCCCGACAACTGGCGCAATCTGGAAATGTGTAACCGTTTCGTGAAACGGCATCCTTCCCAGGACATCGACATTGTCAGGCGACAAGCCAGTTTCTTCATCTGCTTCGCGCAAGGCAGTCGCGATTTCGTTTTTGTCGAAATCTTCGACTTTGCCACCTGGAAATGCGATCTGACCCGGATGATGTTTTAGGTGCGATGCCCGTTTCGTCAAGATAACATTCAAGCCGCCAGACCGCTCGATCAACGGCACCAGAACGGCTGCTTGACGCAACGCCGATGCGTTTGGAAAGGGCGACGAACGGTCAGCATTCAAATCAAAATCAGATGACTTTTCAGCCGCACCCCGCGCCAGCATCCGCCTTACGTTGTCGATTGTATTTAGGTTTTCCATCTGACTTACATGGTGCAAGCGCGCGCCCTAATCCAGTTTTTTCGTGCCCTCAAATCCCAAACTTGCCGGATCAAATTCATAATGCGCCCCGCAAAACTGGCAGTCGGCAGTAACTTTGCCGTTGTCATCGGTCATATGCCGAATGTCCTTGGCGGAATAGATCGACATCGTCTGCTCTACTTTTTCCGGCCCACAAGTACAGCCGAAAGACAGTGGCTGGCTGTCAAAAACACGCGGCGATTCTTCGTGAAAAAGCCTGTGCAAAAGCTGTGCCGGGGAAACCGATGGGCCAACAAGTTCCAGTTCTTCGACTGTATCAAGATGCAGATTTATCCGTGTCCAGTTTTC
>JBLHMX010000018.1:0-22601 GCA_047622625.1 Paracoccaceae bacterium
GACGTGACTATGAAGACCGATTGGAAATAATTTTGCGGACAGGGCAAGAAGCTGGTGTTTTTTCTGTAGCAGACAACAAGCTTGCGACCTTAGCTTTGATCGCCATGCTGACAGGGGTGAATACGTGGTACCGTCAAGGCGGGCGACTTAGCCGCGAAAAGATCGAGACAATTTATTGGGATCTTGTGCGTAAGTCTGTTGGTGCTTAACACCAACTTTCAGGCGGCGTTTGCCTCTGCCATAAATGGGCTTTGGTGGATGAATTGCAGGTTTTCCAGCGTGATATAACCGGTGCCAATAGGCCCACCCGCAAACACAGAAAACGGCGCGGCGGGATGGCCAAGATCGCTGATAACCAAACCCGCGCCTGGAAAATTATGGTCCAAAGTATATTGGCTGGGGGTGGCGATAACAGTTGCGCCAAGGCTTGCAGCAGCGGCAACACCCTGCGCGGCATTTTCGATGACCAAAACCTCGCTGGAATGCAGACGCAGACGGTCAAGGCAGGTGCGATAGGCCTGAGCTGGTGACGCCCCTTGTAAATCTTCGCCAGATACCGTGACCGATACTGCGTCAACCATTTCCAATCCAAAGCGATTGAACAGTAAGGTTTCAAATTCCAATCGTGGGCCCGTCGAGCACAAAGAAAGTCGTGTGCCAGAAGAAACTATTTCAGCCATCAAACGGGCAACACCAGGGCGCAGCGTGGCCGCCCCGGCTTCTAATAAGTTGAAATATATTTGTTGTTGTCGTTTAGGAATACGGTCCAACATACCGTTGCGTTCCAGCCTGTTGAAGGTTTCCGGATGGCGCAACAATGCGTAAAATTCCACTTCTGCACCGGGTAGCGCGTTGGCCAAAACCTGGGCAAACGCTTCGCGTCCCCAGACCCAATTCAAGCCGACTTCGGCGAAGGCCTGATTGAATGCCGCCCGCTTTATATCGGCGGTTTCGGCGATGGTTCCGCCCACATCAAATATCACGGCTTTCAAAGTCATTCTGACCCCCAATCGATTGTTTCGACGGTTCAGAGTACGTGGCAACAAGTTAAGGCCGGGTTACCAAATCCAATATATTTCAGTCAGGCCTAGTTTGCGGAATTTTCAATCAATTGACGATAAAACTGCACAGCCTGCGCCATGCCCTTGGTCGAGATCCGCTCGTTTTTGCCGTGCAATCTTGGGATGTCATCATTTGTGAAGACAAACGGATTGATCCGATAGCTGTCGTCAGAAATCGTGCTGTAGTGCTTGGAATCTGTGCCAGCGATAGTCAATCCTGGTACGATAGCCAGTTCTCCAAACACCTGCTGAAAGGTTTTGGACAGGGTCAAGAAACCAACACTATCGGTGCTGGAAACGGCGCTTGGTTGACTAGATGCACCGCCACCTGTGGCAATACGTTTTCTTTGGTCGAGCCCTGCAGCATTGTTGGCGCTTTCGAGCTACGCAGCATTGCATCCGTTGCAGCTGAACTTGAAAGGATTCTTTCCAGAATGGGTCGATAGAACCATTGATTGGCAAACAGCACGCGCTTCTCAAGGGAAAAATGCGGGCCAAGGCCATCAAAGAAATCCTTAGACGCCCCTGTTAGACCACCCGGAACCGGTTCAGATTGTAATTTTGTCAATGCGTTCGCGAGCGCGCTAACAGCAGTTTCACGCGGTGGAAGTGCGGAATGCCCACCATTTGCGCGGGCCGTAATATCAAGCGTAACATAGCCTTTTTCAGCGACATTAATGCTGGCCACCGGGACATTAAGACCAGAAATCACGTCCTTTAAAATCATCGAACCTTCGTCAAGCGACCACGCGGCCTGAATGTTGTTCGCCTTGAAATGGGCCGCAACGGCTGCTGCACCTTCACGGCCGCCAATCTCTTCGTCGTGGCCGAAACTTAGGTATATCGTGCGTTTAGGGCTGAATTCACTAGCGGCCAAGGCTTCGGCTGCCTCCATAATTGCCACAACGGCGCTTTTGTCATCCAACGCACCACGACCCCATATAAAGCCGTCAGCAATTGCGCCTGAAAAAGGCAGCTGTTGCCAATCTGCAAGGCCAGTTTCGGCAACGGGCACCACATCATAATGCCCTGTTATCAGAACGGGCTGCAGGCTGTCGTCGCTACCTTGCCAGCGGTAAAGTGGGGTAAGACCGCCAATGATCTCGCGGTTCATCGCGGCATTTGCTGCAGGATAAGTTACCGCCAACCAGTCGATGAATTGCTGAAATTCGGGGCCACGTTCGGTCATACCCCGATGGGTGGAAATAGTTTTTATGCGGATCGCTTGGCCCAGATGTTGGGCGATGCTGGCTTCATCGACTGCGGGTAACTCAAGCTGCGGGATTACGGCACCCTCGGTCGCATATTTCCACGTATTATAGGCCTGAACACCGATTAGAACCAAAAGACCGAGGCCTAGCCAACGCAGAGTTTTCTTGAACATATCACCACCAGAAAGATTGATCTGTGCGTGTTTAGCACAAATTCACTTTCCAGTGGAATTACCAAACGTCATCTAAGTGGGCGGGCTTTGGCCAGCGATTCTGTGGCCAAAGCGATCACTCCAGTTCCGCTAATAAATCGGGAACCTTGCGCAGAGCGCGGCGACGCGTTCTTTAACGCTTGCTTCAACCGCTGCGTTGCCGTCTTCGCCGTTGGCGGCTAGTCCGTCGACGATCTCGACGATCAGCTCGCCGATCAGGACAAACTCGGCCTCACCAAAGCCCCGTGTGGTGCCCGCGGGTGTGCCAAGGCGCAGACCGGACGTAACGGTTGGTTTTTCCGGATCAAACGGAATACCGTTCTTGTTGGCGGTGATGTGTGCACGTCCCAAAGCCTTGTCAGCTTGGTTGCCTTTCACTCCTTTGGGACGCAGATCAACCAGCATGACGTGGGTATCAGTGCCGCCTGTGACGATGTCTAAACCGCCCTTAATCAGGGTTGCCGCCAGGGTTTGTGCGTTTTTGATAACCTGCTGTTGGTAGGTCTTGAACTCGGGCCGCAAAGCCTCGCCAAAGGCCACGGCTTTGGCCGCGATCACATGCATTAACGGGCCACCTTGGATGCCGGGGAAGATCGCCGAGTTAACCTTTTTGGCAATCGCTTCATCATTTGTTAGGATCATACCACCGCGCGGACCACGCAGGGTTTTGTGGGTTGTGGTGGTCACAATATCCGCATGCGGAAACGGGCTGGGATGTTCGCCAGCGGCCACCAGTCCCGCAAAATGCGCCATGTCCACATGCAAATAGGCGCCAACCATATCGGCAATGGCGCGAAAGCGTGCGAAATCAATTTGGCGCGGAATGGCCGAGCCGCCCGCGATGATCATCTTGGGCTGGTGCTCTTTTGCCAGTTCTTCAATCTCGTCATAATCAATCAAATTGTCTTGGCGACGCACGCCGTATTGCACCGCGTTAAACCATTTGCCCGACTGGTTCGGGGCCGCCCCGTGGGTAAGGTGGCCGCCCGAGGCCAGGTTCATACCCAAGATGGTGTCGCCGGGCTTCACCAACGCCTGCATCACGCCTTGGTTGGCCTGGCTGCCGGAATTCGGCTGGACGTTGGCGAAATCACAGCCAAACAATTCTTTAGCCCGTTCAATCGCCAAGTTCTCGGCCACATCAACAAACTGACAACCGCCGTAATACCGCCGACCAGGATAGCCTTCGGCGTATTTGTTGGTCATGACGCTGCCCTGAGCTTCCATCACCGCCTTTGACACGATGTTCTCAGAGGCAATCAGCTCGATTTCATCGCGCTGACGGCCAAGCTCATCCGTGATCGACCCGAAAATCTCGGGATCACGGCTGGATAAATCTTCGCTGAAAAATCCAGCGTCACGTACAGTCTTGGTCTCAGATGAGGTCATTGCAGAGGCTCCTAAAAATCGGGTGTCAAGTTCACTGGCTGCGCTTTAACGCAAAGGAGCAGATGGCGGAACACCGAAAACGACGGAGGTGACGATATGTGCGGCAATTCAGAAATATGGTATCACTCCAAAGAGTGAATGTAGTGCAGTTGTTGCGCGGGGTGATAACATCTGGTCTTATCAACGCGGATAACTTCACAATATCCTAGGAATATCGCCATGACTGAACCTTTGTCTATTTCGGAAATTATTAACCTTGATCAATATCCCATCGAGGGCGACACAGCCGCGCGTTCGACGCTTCTTGCTGGTCTTAAGGCTGATCTTGACCAAAACCAATATTGCGCCCTGCCGGACTTCTTTCGCCCTGCGGCCCTGCAACAGGTAGTTGCCGAAGCAAATGCCAACCGCCATTTGGCCAACGATAACAATTCGCATCGGAATTGCTATTTCGAGCAAGTCATAAACCCCGATCTGCCAGTCAATCACCCGCGAAACATGATGTTGAAAACTGGCAATCGAATGCTTGGATATGGCCATGTGCCACAAGGTTCGCCCGTTCGCACGTTTTATCATTGGCCAGAAGTCCGCCGTATGGTTGCCGAAATTGTCGGCAGCACAGAGCTATTTGAAAACGAAGACCCGTGGCAGCCAGCCAACATCCTGTGTTACGAGCCGGGCGATTTGTCAGCGTGGCATTTTGACAGCACCAATGCCTTTACCATGACCTTGATGATGCAATCTGCTGATGAAGGCGGTGATTTTGAATTGGTGCCAAACACACGCACAGATACTGATCAAAATTACGACTATGTAAGGCGTGTGTTGATCGGCCAGCAGGACCAAGACATCGTGCCGGTTGGCCGAGATCCCGGCGCACTGTGCATCTTTCGGGGCTGCAATTCGATGCACCGAGTGTCGCAAGTAATGGGAAACACTATGCGCATCATGGGGGTTTTCGTTTATGAAGATAAGCCCGGCGTTGTTGGTGATCCTGTGGTGAATGCAACGGTTTACGGCGTGTAAAGTTCCAGCATGACTAATCCCTTGATCAAATGAGGAATAGCAAGCAAGACTGTCCCAAAGAATGCGAACGGACCGTTGCAATGGTTACTAATAAACGCCCAGACATCTGTTTTGTCGCCAGCGATGTTGAAACATCACTTGCCGCGCTAGAGATTTTGTCGGGCCAATATGGGCAGGTGCCGATTGCGCAGGCCGATATAATCGTGGCGCTCGGTGGCGATGGTTTCATGCTGTCGACCCTGTTTTCCACGCAAAAACTTGGCGCGCCGGTTTATGGAATGAACCGCGGCACGGTCGGGTTTTTGATGAACGAATATTCAGAAGAAGATTTAATCGGCCGACTTGGTGCGGCCGAAGAAGCGGTGCTTAATCCATTGCTGATGCGCGCAGTTTGCGTGGATGGCAGTCAGGTCGAGGCTTTGGCGATCAACGAGATTTCGCTTTATCGGGGCGGGCCACAGGCCGCCAAACTTAGGATATCGATTGACGGCCGTGTGCGCATGGACGAACTGGTTTGCGACGGCGCACTGGTGGCAACGCCCGCGGGCTCGACAGCGTATAATTATTCTGCACATGGCCCAATTTTGCCAATTGGTGCGGATGTTCTGGCTTTAACCCCCGTTGCGGCCTTTCGCCCACGCCGCTGGCGCGGAGCGTTGCTGCCAAAATCAGCAAAGGTGCAGTTCGATGTGCTGGAACCGGAAAAACGCCCGGTATCTGCCGTGGCCGACAGCCGCGATGCACGCAATGTCGTGTCGGTTGAAATCAGCAGCCAGCCAGATATCCGCCACCGGATCCTATTTGATCCCGGGCATGGGCTGGAAGAACGGCTTATTCGCGAGCAGTTTGTTTAGAGTCTGTGCCGTTATAATCGGCTAAGCATTAATGCAAAACGCAAGCGTAAGTTAGATGTTTTCGAAATCACCGCCCCGGCCTTTGCCACTTGTGAACCGCGCAGCCCCTTTGATGCTGTCTTCCATGATGATCGCGGCACTTTTCCATTCGCGTCGCAGATTTCCAGCCAGCGTCAATGGCGCTAGTTGGGATGAGGTGCGGTCAGCGCGCATGCAGCCCTGGGGATAGCACAGCAGTTCATGGGCGTAAGAAAGAGCAGTTTCCAACGCCGCACCGTCAGCGCAGGTTTGGGTGGCAAGGCCGATGCTCAAAGCCTCATCCACATGGACAGGTCGGCCGGTTAAGATCAGGTCGTTAGCTCGGCCCGTTCCGACTATTTCTGGCAAACGGAAAGAGCCGCCATCTATCAATGGCACACCCCAACGTCGACAGAAAATGCCGAAATAGGCCGATTGCGCCGAGATGCGGATATCGCACCACACGGCCAGTTCCATACCGCCAGCCACCGCTGGGCCTTCGATTGCGGCAATGACAGGTTTTGACAGCATCAGACGGGCCGGACCCATCGGACTTGGTAAAGGATGTTGCGCCGGATCAACCCAATCATCTGGAATGGCGTGGCGGTCTAACCAGGATTTGTTCAATCCAGCAGCAGCGGTCTTTAGATCAAAGCCCGCGCAAAAGGCGGTCTTGTCGCCTGTTAGAACGGCAACATCAGCGTTTTCATCACCCTCAAATGCCAGCATTGCTGTGAACAAGGCTGTGGCCGTTTCTGGATCAACCGCATTTCGCGCGTGCGGTCGATTGATCGATACTGTGGTGATACGGTTCTCGGTTTGGATGCTGATCGACATTTCTGGGCCTTGTTAGGGATTGATAAAATGCATCTTATCAAAGCCGCAGCGAAAATCACGCACCCTTTCACCAATGGCCTCGGGATCATTACTGTTCAGCGCATCCGCGATAAAATCTGCGATTGTTTTCATGTGTTGTTCTTCAAATCCCCATCGAACAAGTTCGGGTGTGCCAAAACGCAAACCGTTCATGTCGCCTTCAACTTCGTCAATCGGCAAACCGATGCCGCAAGTCAAAATGTTGGCACAGCGCAATTTTTTGGCGGCGGTTTGTCCGCCACCGTATGCCTGTGCCTTGATGGCAAACTGATGCGAAGATGTTGGCCCATTGGGAGTGGCGAAAACCGGGATACCGCGCGCCGAAAGAGCGGCTGCCAGCGCCTTGGAAGTGGCGACCATCTTGGCGGCATAGGCGCGACCATGATCGCGCCAGTCAAGCATTGTGATTGCCAATGCCGCAGACTTTGCAGCATCGAAGTTAGCTGTCATGCCGGGAAATGCGATGGCATCCAGTTTTTCGGCCAAATCAGCTTCGTTCGTGACGATCAGCCCACCGGCCGGGCCGCCAAGGCTTTTGTAGGTGCTCATCGTCATCAGATGCGCGCCTTGGGTCAACGGGTTCTCCCAAGCATGACCTGCAATCATGCCGCATAGATGGGCCGCGTCGAACAGAAGTTTTGCGCCGACCTCATCGGCAATATCACGCACTTTGCGAACGGGATGGGCAAATAGATTGAGGCTACCGCCGATCGTTATCAAACTAGGGTGAAGCTGCTTGGCAAGCGCACGCAGGGCTTGAATATCAATCGTATAACCATCTGCGTTTACTGGCGCATAGTGGATTTCCAGTCCGTAAAGTCCGGCAGCTCCAGCCATATGATGCGTTACATGCCCGCCAATACTGCCCGGTGGAACGATGATTTTGTCGCCGGGGTTACAAGTGGCCATAAAGGCGTAAAGATTGCCAATCGCGCCCGAAGGCACGCGTATTTCTGCGTATTTGGCTTGAAAAATCTCAGCGCAAAGCTCAGCTGTGATCACCTCGATTGCTTCGATGCCCTCAAGCCCCATTTCGTATTTGTCGCCGGGATCGCCAAGAGACGGACGCGAGCCAAGACCGCGCGATAGCAGGCTTTCGGCCTTGGGGTTCATCACGTTGGTGGCGGGGTTCAGGTTCAAGCAATCCACTTCGTGGATAGTTGTGTTAAGGGCTGTCATCTGTTCTATGCGCTCGGCGATTTCGGCGCTGGACAAACTGGCGATCTCGCTGGCTAGACCTTGTATGAATTTTTCGCTTTGCTGGGGAACCCAGGGGCGGGGGGCTAGGTTTGGCATTGGTTGCTCCGGTAATTCGTTTGGCCAATCAAAACGCAGGTTGCACTTGTGTGCAAATCAGTTTTGTTGTTTTCTAGGCATAGAAAAATTAGGGTAAAATATGTCGATCAATCCGCCACGTCAGCGCTTACCACCCTTGAATGCACTTCGCGCGTTTGAAGCAGCGGCGCGACTGGGCGGGATTTCCAAAGCAGCAGACGAGTTATGCGTGACGCCGGGGGCGATTGCCCAGCACGTGAAAGCATTGGAAGATTGGGCGGGTGCAAAGCTGTTTTCACGTCAAGCCAAAGGGGTTGTGTTGAACGATTTGGGGCAAAGATGTTTGTCGGATTTTGAGACAGCCTTTGACCAGATACATATTGCAACGCAGAACTTACGTATTCGTGCGGCCCCAAATTCTATTCGGATTGCGGCATTGCCAAGCCTTGCGCAGCTTTGGGTTTCACCGCGCATGCCGCTTTTGCGGGCCAAGTTTCCCGACGCCAGAATTTCAATTGCAGCCCTTGAACAACCACCGAACCTTGACCGCGAAGGTTATGACATCGCGGTTTTTCTGGAACCAACTGATGCACCCAGCGGTCAGGTTATGGCGATGGATATGATCGGTCCAGTTTGCACGCCGTCGTTAGCGCAGCAGTTGAAAGGCCCTACAGACCTATCGGAAGTGTTATGGTTAAAGGACAGTATTTGGGAAAATGACTGGGCCCATTGGTTGCTTGAAACCAAGACCGAAATACGGTCACAGCCACAAAGTGTTAGCTTTTCGCTATACGCACTTGCCGTGGATGAGGCATGCAACGGCGCGGGTGTTTTGATGGGGCATAAATCGTTGGTTTCACAACATTTGCAAAGTGGCCGCCTTGTTGCACCGTTTGGAATGCACGTCCGGACAGACAAGGTGATCACAGCCAGTTTACGTGACAACGAAAAGCGGTTCTTGCCCGGACAGATTGTTGACGCCTTGGCGCAAAGTTGATCCTAATCCCGAATTTGCGTCTCAAATATGCCCGGCAAGCTGGCCTCAAGTAACTCCAAATCGTCAGAACAATTTTCGTAAATCGTGCCCATGCCAGGTGGAATGACAAAAGCGTCACCAGCTTGCAGATCGCGCGGTTCTTGACCGCTTGCGGTTAGGGTCAGTGTGCCTTCCAGAACAAAAGTAAAATGAATATCCGTGTCATGCGCCGTTTGGATAGAAAAGCCGCCATCATACCGTGCCACTTGAATCCCGGCAATATTTTTGGTGCCTTTGGCAATTCCTGTATCGCGGCAGGTGAACCCCGGAATTCGGAAAGGTTGCCATGTTGCCTGATCCTTTAGGTGATGCACAAACGTCTGGCCTTGCCATTCGCGTGCAGGATCACCCAAACCGTTTGGCAGCGTCATTTCGTGTTCAATTGATGTGACATGTTCGGCGGGCACACCAATTTCAATCACTTCAATGTCGGCGGAGGCATGACAGACCCGATGACGGATTTCCGGTGGCTGGGTCACACAATCGCCCGCGTGCAGGCGGATTATGTCGCCTTGGTCTTCATAAAGGACGTCAACCCAACCTTTGTAACAGAAAATCAGCTGAAAACCGACGGTATGGAAATGCACCATATCGGGTACAGGCCCACCATCTGGTATGCGAATATGGCTGGCGATAATCGATCCGCCAAGGCGGGTTGGGATCAGGTCGCGGTAATGCATACCGGCACGGCCAATGACCCAAGGGGCCTCGTCACGCAAGCGGCGGACCATAAACTCGTGCTTGGTTGTGGGCATTTCAATGGCGGGCGTTAACTGCGCGATTTCGATTTTTGTGCCGTTGGGGGCCGTCAAATGTTTGGTGCCATCCGCGAAACCGTCGGGATCATCAGTTAGGATGCGCAGGGTTCCGGGGGCTTCGGACGCACCCTTTTCGATGCGGATGCGCAGGCCGTGACCGGACAGAACCGCGACCGATGGATCGTCTGCTGGGAATATTGTGTCGAGCCGCATACCAAGGATATTGGTGTAAAATGGTAAATCATCACGCAGCTCGGTTGTGGGTAGACGGATTTCGGCTTGGATAGTTGGGGCGTTCATTGAGGTGTGTCCTTTTGTGTGTTCGATGCCAAACCCGAGGGAACGGCAGGCAATCCAGCCGAAGTTATGACAAGAATTTCAGCTGGCTTTTGGTCGCCGGTGACATAGGCGTGGGGTTGGGTGGCGTCAAAATAAACGGCTTCGCCCTTTTCAAGATGCAGCGGCGCATAGGCTTGGCTGTGTAGGATAAGAATTCCCTGAATAACAAACAGAAACTCTTCACCTTCGTGGCTGTTCAACCCACCTGCATCAGCGATGGTTTTTGCTGACACATGGTTCAAATAGGGGTGCATGGATTTGTTAGACAGCTCGGCACATAGAACCTTTGCCTGCAGTCCAGAGGCGCGAAATATTGCGCCATCGCCGCGGCGCATCACGGAACGGGTACCCGAATGCAGCGGTGTTGGTTCGGCTGCGAAGAAGATCGTAATTTCGACGTTCAAGCGCGCCGCTAAACGATAAAGTACAGCAGCGGTGGCATCCGTGCGGCCAGTTTCAATGCGCGATAACGTTGCTTCGGATACCGACACATCTTGGGCCAACGCGGCAAGTGATATGCCGTTTGATTTGCGGATTTGGCGCAGGGTTTGCCCGATATCAGGGGCCAGAGCGTCTTTGGTGGGTTGGTGGGCAATATCTTGCATAAGTGACGTTATATGTCATTTTCTTGCAAATATGCAAGATATAACAACGAAACCATTACGCATCTTAAAGATACAGAGAGGCCACTAGGGAACAAATGCCCGCTTGATCTTGCAAAATATCGGCAGTTAGGCCAGAACTCAGGCTGACCAAATAGGGATGATTTGCTGTGTTACCAGTCAAAGAACAAGCGCGTTGGTGGGGCATTGGATTGGCCTTTGCCGCCTTTATTATGTGGGCCCTTGGCAATGTGCTTTTGCCGTTCGTGGCGGGGGCAGCGATTGCCTATTTTCTGGATCCGGTTGCGGATCGGCTGGAAAAACTTGGCTGCACACGGGTTTTAGCGACTGTGATCATCACGCTTGTTGCGCTGATGGTATTTGTCTTGATGGCGCTGTTGCTTATTCCAACTTTCGTCAATCAGCTTGGCGCATTGGTGGCCGAAGCTCCGACTTACTCTAAACAAATCCAAGTATTCCTGCAGAACCAAATCCCGTCATTAATGGAGCCTGAAAGCGCATTGCGAAAGTCCCTTGTTGGCATTGGTGAAACGCTGCAAGCGAGCAGCGGGAAACTTGCAAATACTTTGATCAGCTCGGCGTTTTCGCTGATTGATGTCGTTGTCTTTATCGTCGTTGTTCCGGTTGTGGCATTTTATTTGCTGCTGGACTGGGATCGGATGATTGCTGTGATCGACGGTTGGTTGCCGCTGGATCACGCCGAAACGCTTCGGGAATTGGCACGCGAGGTCGACGGTGTCCTAGCCGGTTTTGTGCGCGGGCAGGTTTCTGTATCTTCAATTCTCGGCGCCTATTACGCAATTTCATTGATGTTGGTCGGCCTGAATTTTGGTCTAGTGGTTGGCTTAATAGCTGGGCTGATTTCGTTTATCCCATATGTCGGTGCATTGTTTGGTGGCGTTTTAGCAATCGGTCTAGCGTTATTCCAGTTTTGGGATCAACCTATCTGGATTGGGGTGGTCGCCGGAATTTTCTTGATCGGTCAAATTGTTGAAGGGAACTTTCTAACGCCGAAGTTGGTTGGTGGATCGGTTGGGCTGCATCCAGTTTGGTTGATGTTTGCGCTGTCGGTTTTCGCCGCGCTTTTTGGCTTTTTGGGCATGCTAGTGGCCGTTCCAGTGGCTGCAACAATCGGTGTTTTCTCGCGATTTGGCATTCGTCAGTATCTTGCGGGGCTGTTGTATCAAGGGATGGGCGACACAAACAAACCTGAAGACAAGGCCTGAGTTTTGGCCGAACAGTTAACATTTGATTTGCCGGTCAAGGCAGCCTTAGGCAGAGATGCGTTTTTTGTTTCGCCTTCAAATTCCCGCGCGGTTGAACGGTTGGAAAACTGGTCAAACTGGCCACAACGGCGGTTGGTTCTATGTGGCCCTGCGAAAGCAGGCAAAACACATCTGGCGGATGTATGGTCGTCTGAGACTGGCGCGCCTGTGGTTAAATCGTCTGATCTGACACGTGAAAATGCCGATGTGTTGTCGCGCAATCCTTTCTTGGTGGTAGAAGATGCGGGCTTGATCGCTGGCGATACAGATCGGGAAACCGCGATGTTTCATCTTTATAATCTGGTGGATGCAGCAGATGGATTTCTATTACTCACCGCAATCAATCCGCCCGCCCGTTGGGATATCAAACTGCCCGATCTGAAAAGTCGTCTTTCTTCGGTCGATGTGGTTACATTGGACCCTCCTGATGACGCGTTGTTGGCGGCCCTTCTGGTGAAACATTTCACCGACCGTCAAATCGATATCAATCCTGACCTGATCCCATATTTGGTTGCCCGAATGGAGCGTTCGGCAACAGCCGCACAGCGTTTGGTGACAGACCTTGATCGCTTGGCGCTTAAGCAGAAAGCGGCAGTAAATCGTCGACTGGCGGCCAAGTTGTTTCAAGGCGATTAGGGCTGCAATCACAGCTGCGTTCTGGACAAACGCATCTGTGACAAGGCATAAACCAGTCTGACAATTGCATGAGCCAATGACAAAATGACCAACGCCGATTTTCTGAATGCCAAGTTTAAGCCCGCTGTCGAAATCGAGGCCCTTGATCGCTCGAGTCCGGCGCGTTTCTTCAACCGTGAACTGTCATGGTTGGCGTTTAACTGGCGGGTATTGGAAGAGGCTTCAAATACCGCAGTACCGTTGTTGGAGAGGGTGCGTTTCCTGTCAATCTCGGCCACCAATCTGGATGAATTTTATACAGTACGCGTTGCTGGTTTGCGTGAATTGCAACGGGCTGGTGTGGTGCGTCCGGCAGCGGATGGCCTAACGCCAGACGCACAGTTGGTTCTGATTGACGCAGACGCACGCGGCTTGATGCTGCGCCAACAAGAAGTTTGGACTGCACTGAAGGCCGAAATGGAACAGAATGGCATATGCATTCTGTCACGTAGCGCCTTAACCGAAGGCGATCGCGCCCATCTTGAAGTTGAGTTTGTTAATCAGGTTTTCCCGATCCTAAGCCCTTTGGCCATTGATCCGGCGCATCCTTTTCCGTTCATCCCAAATGAAGGTCTTTCATTGGCACTGGAAATGGTGCGGGGAAGTGATGGGCAGAAATTGTTATCTTTGTTACCCATTCCACCGCAAATCGGCCGGTTTATTACGCTACCCGCAGGTGAAAACGGGCATTTGCGCTTGCTACCGCTGGAAGAAATGTTGCTGGAAAAGATTGGTCTGCTGTTTCCCGGATATAGCATTAAAGGCAGTTGTTCTTTCCGGGTCTTACGTGACAGCGATCTTGAAGTCGAAGACGAGGCCGAAGATTTGGTGCGTGAATTTGAAACGGCACTAAAGCGTCGGCGGCGGGGCGAAGTGATCCGACTAAGCGTGACGGGCGGGGCACCCGGAAACTTGAAAAAGCTGGTCACCAACGCGCTGAATGTCGATGCGGATGAAGTGATCGAAATGGCGGGTATCGTCGGCATTTCTGACCTTAGCCAATTGGTTACAACCAGCCGACCCGATCTATTGTGGCCGCGGTTCACCCCGCGTGTGCCCGAGCGTGTGCAGGATCACGAAGGCGATATTTTTGCGGCGATCCGGCAAAAAGATATGCTTTTGCATCATCCTTATGAAACTTTTGATATGGTGATCCGGTTTCTGAAACAGGCCGCTGTTGATCCGGATGTACTGGCAATCAAGCAGACCTTGTACCGAACGTCAAACGAAAGTCCGATTGTATCGGCGCTGTGCGATGCTGCCGAGCAAGGAAAAACAGTGACTGCCTTGGTTGAGCTGAAAGCGCGGTTCGATGAGGCGGCAAACATTCGCCAGTCGCGCCGGTTGGAACGCGCTGGCGCCCATGTGGTTTACGGATTTCTTGATTGGAAAACCCACGCAAAAATTTCCACGGTTGTGCGGCGCGAAAAAGGTAAACTGGTGACTTACACGCATTTTGGAACAGGCAATTATCATCCCATTACGGCGCGGATTTATACCGATTTATCATTGTTTACTTGTGACGACGAGATGGGGCGTGATGCGACCAAGGTGTTCAATTATGTGTCAGGTTACGCCAAGCCCGAAGTGTTAGAGAACCTTTCGATTTCGCCGGACGGCATGAAGCAGCGGTTGTTAGATCTTATTGATATTGAGATCGGGCACGCAAAGGCGGGAAAACCGGCGGAAATTTGGGCCAAAATGAATTCCGTGATTGAGGCCGACATTATCGATGCGCTTTATCGCGCCTCAGGTGCGGGGGTCAAAATCAGCTTGGTGGTGCGCGGGATTTGTGGGCTGCGCCCCGGCATAAAGGGCCTGTCTGAAAACATCCGAGTGAAATCGATTGTCGGGCGGTTTTTGGAACACTCGCGGATTGTGTGCTTTGGAAATGGCCATGGTTTGCCTAGCAAAAAAGCAGGCGTCTATATGTCGTCAGCCGATTGGATGGGGCGCAACTTGAACCGTCGTGTCGAGACTTTGGTCGAGATCACCAACAAAACAGTACACGCACAGGTGATGAGCCAAATTATGGCCGCCAATCTGGCCGATCAGGCACAAAGCTGGGTGCTGCAGGCAGATGGAACCTATGCGCGGCACGAAGGACGCGAAGGCGCCCATTTGTTTAACTGCCACCGATTTTTTATGGAAAACCCATCGCTTTCTGGTCGTGGGTCTGTTGGGGCAAAAGATGTGCCAGAGCTGGGACATACGCGGGAATAAAATGCGAAGCCTTAAAAAGCCGCGCTCAAGACACCTGAATGTTTATGGAACTATGAAGTTGGATTTAATTTTGTGAGCGACCTCAAGAAAGACCGAAATCGTGGTTTGGCCTCGCTGCCGTTGTTTAACTATTCTGCCAAGCGCAAACTAGAGCGGTTGGGGGTTGTCGACGTCGGCTCAAATTCGGTCCGTTTGGTTGTGTTTGACGGGGCAGCGCGTTCGCCTGCGTATTTCTTCAATGAAAAGATATTGTGCGGTTTGGGGGCGGGTCTTGCTCAGACGGGCAAGCTGAACCCGGAAGGCCGCGCGCGGGCCTTGGTGGCGCTTAAGCGGTTTGTTCTTTTGGCCAAGGGTATGGGGGCCGAGCCACTTTTTTCGGTGGCGACAGCAGCTGTGCGCGAGGCAAGTGACGGGCCGGAGTTTTGTGAAGAAGTTGCCGCCGCGACCGGGCTGAAGTTGAATGTTGCCAGCGGCAAGGAAGAGGCGCGCCTTTCGGCGCAAGGTGTTTTGCTGGGCTGGCCCGAAGCAAAAGGCATCATGTGCGATATTGGCGGCTCGTCGATGGAGCTGGCCGAAATACGTAAAGGCAAAGTCGGGGAATGCGCAACTTCAGGCCTTGGTCCGCTGCTTTTGGCGCCATTGCAGGCAGAGGGCACGCTAGAAGTTGAAATAAAAGCTCGCGTGAAGCAGCTACGCAAGAAATTTAAGGGCAAGCACAAAACCTTGTTTCTGGTCGGCGGCTCGTGGCGGGCGATTGCCCGGCTGGATATGGAAAGATGTGAATACCCGCTGAAAGTTCTGCATGAATACAGCATGGCACCGCAGGCGTTGCTTGAAACCGTTGATTGGATCGAAACCCACAGTGTCGAAGAATTGCGAACCCTGTCAGGGGCATCTCGCGAGCGTATGAACCTTGTACCGATCGCTGGTTTGGTGTTGCGTGAACTTGTTCAGCAATTTGACCCGGAACGGATCGCGATTTCCAGTTATGGCATCCGTGAAGGCTTGTTATATGAGCAAATGCCAAAGGCCCTTCGCGCGCGGGATCCGCTGATTGAGGCCTGCATTCATATGGAACGTGCTTCGGCCCGAATTCCTGGATTTGGCAAAGTTCTGAACGGATTTCTGCGTCCCTTGTTCAGCGATCAGGGGCCAGAACGCCGCCGCTTGGTGCGCGCGGCGTGCCTATTGCATGATGTGACGTGGCGCGCGCATCCGGATTACCGCGCTGAAGTTTGTTTTGACAATGCAACACGGGCCAATCTTGGTGGCTTGGATCACAAAGAGCGTGTGTTTTTGGGAACGGCTCTGTTGCATCGGTACAAGAACCCAACTGGCGCGTCATCGTTCAGCAAGGTCATTGATTTGCTGTCAGACGAAGACCGCAAAGAGGCGAAGATATTAGGCAAAGCCATGCGGTTTGGCGCAATGTTGAACGGTGCGACAGAAAACATGATGTGCAAACTAAAATATCATCGCGACACGAAGACACTTGAATTGATCTTACAGCCACAAGCCCGCGACCTTTTTGGCGAGGTTGTTCTCGTGCGATTTGAAAGCCTTGCCAAGGCGATGGGCTGCACAACTAAGCTAACGGTCGCGTGACGCGGCGCTTGCTGAACTTGCAGCAATGCCCTAGACGAAACGCCAGTCATTTTTCGCATTTTTGGAGTCCCCAATGCGCCTAAGCCGATACTTTCTGCCGATCCTCAAAGAAACCCCGTCTGAAGCGCATATCGTCAGCCACCGCTTGATGCTACGCGCCGGCATGATCCGTCAGTCAAGTGCCGGGATCTATTCGTGGCTGCCGATGGGGTTCAAAGTGTTGCGTAAGCTGGAAAACATCGTGCATGAAGAACAAATTCGCGCAGGTCACGACCCAATGCTGATGCCAACATTGCAATCTGCCGAGTTGTGGCGTGAAAGCGGGCGGTATGACGATTACGGCGAAGAAATGCTGCGGATCAAAGACCGTCACGGTCATGAAATGTTGTATGGGCCAACGAATGAAGAGCTGATTACAGACATTTTTCGTAGTTCGGTGCAGTCTTACAAACAACTGCCAATGACGCTGTATCACATTCAGTGGAAATTCCGTGATGAACGCCGGCCCAGATTTGGGGTGATGCGGGGCCGTGAATTCTTCATGAAAGACGGCTATAATTTTGACATCGATAAGCCCGCTGCGATGCACGCTTATAACCGTCATATGGTTTCATATTTGCGCACTTATGAACGTATGGGTCTAAAGGCGATACCGATGCGCGCAGACAGTGGACCAATTGGCGGCGATGATACCCATGAGTTTTTGGTGCTTGCCGAGACTGGTGAAAGCGAAGTGTTTTATGACAGCGCAATCCTTGACTTGAACCTTGGCGATCGGGCCGTGGATTATGACGACTGGGACCAGTGCGAGGCCATCAACAAAGAATGGACAACGCCTTATGCGCGCACAGACGAAACCCATGACGCGGCAAAATTTGCCGATGTGCCGGAAGAACGGCAGATGTCATCGCGTGGGATTGAAGTCGGACAGATATTCTATTTCGGCACGAATTATTCCGAAGCGATGAATGCCAAAGTGGTGAACTCTGACGGTGATCTTGTGCCGGTGCATATGGGATCACATGGTATTGGCGTGTCGCGTCTAATTGGCGCGATTATTGAAAGCAGCCATGACGACAAGGGCATTATCTGGCCCGAGTCTGTGACGCCTTTCAAAGTAGGTATCATCAATTTACGCCAAGGCGATGATGACGCAGATGCGGCTTGTGGATCGCTGTACAAGGAACTGACTGCGCTGGGCCTTGAGCCACTTTATGATGATCGCGATGAACGGGCAGGCGCTAAGTTTGCGACAATGGATTTGATTGGGCTGCCCTGGCGGATCACGGTTGGACCACGTGGTTTGAAAAACGGCGTTGTTGAGTTGACCAGTCGTAAAACTGGCGTCAGCGAAGAATTGGTTCCGGCCGAAGCCGTTGCTCGGTTGGTTGAGATTTACAAGGGCGTTTAAGGGGCGTGGCGAATTTGATGACCCAATCAAAGGCAATTCTTGGAATTTGGGTTCCCATCCACGACGCCGATAGTGCGCGTTACGCGATGAAAACTCCGTGGAGCAAGACCGCGTTTACGCAGGCATCCTTGCCTCGACCATGCCGGAATACCAGCTTGATCCGAACGGAATAGCTTCATCATCGAAGTTATATTCCGGATGGTGGCACATGGCCGTGTCGCCGTTGCCCAGAAAAATATAAGCGCCGGGACGTTCTTCCAGCATATAGCTGAAATCTTCGGCAGGCATGATAGGATCAATGTCTGTGTCGCAATCCCCGGAAATGGCGCGAGCTACATCGGCGGCGTAAACCGTGTTTTCTGGCGTATTTACCGTGACAGGATACCCCGTTGTCCATTCGATTTCGGCCTTCGCACCAAGTGCTGTGGCCGTGCCTTCAACAATCGCGCGAATGCGGCTTTCGGCAAAACCGCGGCTTTCGCCATTTAGGGTACGTACAGTTCCTTCCATGCGAACCTGATGGGCGATGACATTGCTGGCGACGCTGTCTGTGACAAACGTGCCAACTGTCACCACAACGCTTCGCAGGGGATCGACATTACGCGACACAATGGTTTGCAGTGATAGCAGAATTTGCGCAGCCACAAGTGTTGTATCAATGGCATCATGTGGCACTGCCGCGTGGCCACCCTTGCCAGTGACGGTGATTTTGAATTCGTCAGACGAAGCCAGCAATGGTCCAGGTCGAATTGCAAATGACCCGGTCGGATAACCGGGCATATTATGCATGCCGTAAACTTCTTGAATTCCGAACCGATCCATTAGACCGTCTTGGCACATTTCAAGTCCGCCAGCGCCGCCTTCTTCTGCAGGTTGGAAAATGACAACTGCAGAGCCGTTAAAGTTTCGGGTTTCTGCTAGATATTTTGCCGCGCCCAACAGCATCGCGGTATGCCCGTCATGGCCGCAAGCGTGCATCATACCATCGGTCTTTGACGCGTAATCAAGCCCAGTGATTTCGTGGATGGGCAGCGCGTCCATATCGGCCCGCAAACCAATAACCTTGCCGCTTTCAACGCTTTGACCTTTGATGACCCCTACAACGCCTGTGCGCCCAATGCCTTCGACAACTTCGTCACAGCCAAATTCGCGTAACAATTCGGCAACGCGGGCTGCCGTGCGGTGAACTTCGAACAGCAGTTCGGGATGGGTGTGAAAATCATGGCGCCATTTGGTGATTTCAGAATGCATCTCGGCGTAGCGGTTCTTAATTGGCATGGGGGCGCTTTCTGTTTTGGCGATCGGTTGTGGAACACAGACACTGAAATACAGCGTTCACCATTGCAAGAGATAAAGGCAAACCAACGGGTTGTTGGGCGTTGATCGTTAGGCTGGGTTTTGTCCTGATCTTCGTTTAGCCAGCCATAAATGTAGCGAAATTGCAAGAATGTAGCAAACCACAGAAAAACCGATAACGCCGTTGAAACCAGACAACGACACCAACAACAAAAGCACAGGCGTTCCCAAAGAATTGCCAAGATTGCCCATTTGCGCCATCGCGCCGTTGGCGTAAGCGCGGTCTTGGTCTGTGTCGTTCAACTGCGGCACCGCCGCGAAACTGGCGCCTTGCACCAATCCTAAAGCACCCATCAAGGCGATGTAGATCATTGGTTGATCGGGCATGGCCCATAATAGTAACACAACAGCCAATGATGCTGAAAACCCGACGACAATCACACTAACTGCCGAGATGTAGCGTAATAAAAGTACCCCAATGCTCATGGAAACAATGATGCCTGCCAATGGCATCATCGTGGCAACCAAGTGTCGATCCGCAGCATCAACAAATCCAGGTAGCAAGGTCAGGAAGGCGACGAAAGTTATGGTGTAAAACAACCACCCAAGCGCGGGCGCGGCTTTTGACGGCGAATTGTAAGTCTCTAAGTGCCTCTTGAATATCAAAGACAGGCTGATCCGTTCGGTGTTTTCAGGTTGGGCTCGGGCCGAAGGTAACATCGCCCAGAGTACGCCAGCCATTAAGGCCATGAATGCCCCGTGGGCCGCAAAAAATGCGGCCGCGCCGTATGCGTTGACCAATGGGATGCCTGCAAAGGCCACGATGGCGAAAGAAACGCCAAAAAATGTTCCCCACAGGGTCATCGCGACAGGACGCAATCGGGTGGGCGCTATTTGGGCGATCAACGTCGGGGCGGCAACGACGATAAGCAGATGTGACAGCCCTTCAAATAATCGGCTTATTAACATCAGGGAAAGGGATGGCAAGGTGGCGTGAAACATCGAAATAAATGCCCCCAGCACTAACGCAAATACCAAAAGATTGCGCATGCCAAGGCGGGCTACAACCATGCCAGCAATCAGCCCAAGAAAAATGCCCAACACGCTGATAAAAGACACCAAAATTCCAAGCGTTGAACCCGCTTCTGGATAGATTTGCTGTAAATGTTCGAAAATGACCGAGAATTTTGCAAATTGCCCGGCGGCCGCTAGACCAGCCAACCACAGTAGGAAAATAAGCAAAATTGGGTTTTTGTGCTTGGACGTCACTGCTTTCCCCGGAAAAATGGTTCAGAATGGGATGAATTATCTTGTGTCACATGCATGAATTACGGGCCAGATCGAAAACTGGTGCTGCTTGACCTTTTTGCGCTTAGCCCGCATCTTGCGGGAAAACAAAAAAGGGTTCGAGCGTGGCTAAATCTACCCCCCCATTCGCAGGTTTCGAATGGATGATTGCCTGGCGTTATCTTAGGGCCAAGCGACGTGAAGGCGGCGTTTCGGTGATGACTTGGATTTCACTGATTGGCATTGCGCTGGCGGTTTTTGCTTTGGTGGCAACATTGGCGGTTCGGTCCGGATTTCGCCATGAGTTTGTGCAAACAATCTTAGGTGCAAACGCGCATGTGTCGCTGTATTCCAGCGCTTATACGGATGAAAACAACAGACTTTCGCGTGCGATTACCGAATTTGACGCGATCGCTGAAAATATCCGGCAGGTTCCGGGTGTTACTCGCGCGGCCCCGATTATACGCGGCCAACTGATGGCCAGTTTCAATGGTCGTAACGCCGGAATCGAGGTGTTTGGCGAACGGGAAACTGATTTGATGACACTGCCGCTGATAGCCACTCCGGAAACGAGTTCCGGCGATATTGGCCGGTTTTCTGAAGGCGTAGCCATTGGGTCGGGTGTTGCACGTGAATTGGGGATTAGAACAGGTGATAAGATCAAGATCATCTCGCCCGACGGCGTGAAAACCGCGTTTGGCACCGCACCGCGCATTAAAAGTTACGAGGTTGTGTATATCTTCGGCGTCGGGCGGTACGACATTGATCGCACGCGTGTCTATATGCCGTTTAGCGAGGCGCAATCTTATTTTAACCGTGAAGGTACGGCGGATGAAATTGAAATCCATGTGGAATTACCGGATCAGGTAGGCGATCAAGTCATACCGATCATCAAGGCAGCAGGGCCGCGCGCGGTCGTTTGGACATGGGTCGACAGTTCTGGTGGATTTTTGCGTGCGTTGGAAACAGAAGACAACGTGATGTTTATTATCTTGTCAATTCTTGTTCTGATTGCGTCGATGAATATCGTTTCGGGGTTGATTATGCTGGTCAAAAACAAAGGCGGCGACGTGGGAATATTGCGCACAATGGGGCTGACGGAAGGTTCGATTTTGCGAGTATTTTTTATCGTCGGGGCATCAATCGGGGTGACCGGCACCGTGATCGGCGTGATCGCAGGCTGCCTATTTGCCATCTACATTGACCCCATTTTCACCACTGTAAACTGGGCGGTGGGCGGCGGTGTCTGGGACCCGTCTGTGCGATACTTATCGCAGCTTCCTGCAAGGCTGGAACTGGGCGATGTATTAAGTGCGGTTGGCCTTTCGCTGGGCCTGTCCTTTGTTGCTACTCTGTTTCCTGCACGCCGCGCCGCGCGAATGAATCCGGTCGAGGCGCTGCGTTATGAATGATCAGGTTTTACAGCTTCGGGGGATCACCAAAACCTATAAGCCCGGCCAAAGTGGTGAGGTTTGTGTGTTGCGAGGCGTTGACCTTGAATTGAAGGCTGGCGAAATCGTTGCCCTTGTGGCGCCCTCTGGCGCTGGGAAATCAACGCTGCTGCATATCGCGGGTTTGCTTGACACACCCGATGCGGGCGATCTGGTTTTGTGTGGTGATACGATGGTCGGCAAAGGCGATCGTCGGCGAACAGCGGCACGGCGAGACGACGTAGGGTTTGTTTATCAGTTTCATCACCTATTGCCTGAATTTACCGCAGTGGAAAACGTACTGTTGCCGCAGTTGGCAAATGGTATTGGTCGCGCGCAGGCGCAAGCCCGATCCAAAGAACTATTGACGCGGGTTGGTTTGATAAACCGTATGGACCATCGGCCTGCCGAACTTTCAGGTGGCGAACAGCAGCGTGTCGCGTTTTGTCGCGCCTTGGCTAATGGGCCAACTGTTTTGCTTGCGGACGAGCCTACTGGCAATTTGGACGCGAAAACATCCAGCGAAGTTTTCGATATTCTGACGGGCCTTGTGCGCGAAACCGGGATGGCCGCATTGATCGCCACGCACAACCAAGAACTGGCCGCTCGCATGGACAGGATCGCCAGGCTTGAAGGCGGGGTTTTGGTGCAAGAGGTTATCAAATAAGACTCCTCCAACGACCCAGGGCATGATATTTGGATGCGGAACTGGAACTGTCTTTTGAAAAATA
>JBLHMX010000019.1:0-22364 GCA_047622625.1 Paracoccaceae bacterium
TCACGCAGGATAAAAGCTCAAGGCGGTCTGCAACGGTGAGAAAATTAGGGCGGATCATAAAGACACTTGAATCTCATTCACTCAGTCCGTCAATGCAAAAGTCGGGTGTTCAAAGACTCCGAGTATATGAGAAATTTTTCAATTTCCTTTTGGGCGCCAAACAGGCAAATAGGCCACAGTTACCGACGAATACTAGGGAATCATAGATGACCAAACCCGTGGAACTTGCCGACTGGCTGGCAGACAACGCCGAAATCCCTGCAGATTTGGGTAACGTTGTGCTGGCCATGTGTTCAGTCGGTCGCGATTTGTCCCACAAAATTGCACGCGGCTCACTTGAAGGCGCGATGGGAGCAGCGGTTGGTGACAACACTGATGGCGACGTTCAAAAAGCGCTGGACATCATTGCCGACGAACATTTCTTTGCTGCGTTAGAAGGCAGTGCCGTGCGCTGGTACGCTTCGGAAGAGCGTGAAGAAGTGATCGAGTGTAATCCAAAAGGGCGTCTGGCCTTGGCCACAGACCCGCTGGATGGATCGTCAAACATCGACGTCAATGTTTCCATCGGTACGATCTTTTCGATCTTTGAAGCAAAAGACAGCGCCAACGACAGCTTTCTACGCCCTGGTACAGAACAAATCGTTGCTGGCTATATTATTTATGGCCCTCAAACGGGCCTGATGGTCAGCTTTGGCAAAGGCACACAATTCTTCTTACTTGATCCAGACCTAGGAAAATTCGTTTTGGTGAACGAAGCCGTTCGTGTGCCTGAAGCATCGTCTGAATTTGCGGTCAACGCATCGAACTACCGACATTGGTCAAAACCGGTTCGCGCCTACATAGATGATTGTTTGGCTGGTGAAACCGGGCCACGTGGCAAGAACTTTAATATGCGTTGGGTCGCGTCGCTGGTGGCCGAGGCGCATCGTATCATCACCCGTGGCGGGATTTTCCTTTACCCAAGTGATGCTCGGAAGGGTTATGAAGACGGACGTTTACGCATGATTTACGAATGCGCCCCAATTGCCATGTTGGTAGAGCAAGCAGGCGGCGAAGCAACCGACGGGTCTGATCGATTGCTCGAGCAGACTGTAAAAACTTTGCATGGCCGTACGCCTTTAGTTTTCGGCACGCCAGACAAAGTCAACCGCGTCGCTACCTACCATGACCTACCTGAAAACGAGACGTCAGCCCTGTTCCGCGAACGCGGCCTGTTCCGGGATTAAGGAAAAATGGCATGAGCAAGAAACATCCAATCGTTTCCGTAACCGGCTCTTCTGGTGCCGGTACATCAACGGTAAAAACCACTTTCGATCAAATTTTTCGCCGCGAGGGGGTGAAATCTGTCTCGATCGAAGGGGACGCGTTTCACCGCTTTAACCGGCGGGAAATGACGGCCGAGCTTGAAAAGCGTTTTGCGGAAAACGACCGTTCGTTTAGTCATTTCAGCTATGAAGCGAACGAATTGACCGAGCTTGAAAACGTGTTTCGCACATTTGGTGAAACCGGTACTGGCCGCACGCGCTCGTATATTCATAGCGCTACGGGTTCTGAAAGATACGGAGTATCGCAAGGGGAATTTACCGACTGGCGTGATTTTGAAAAAGACGCCGACGTTCTGTTTTATGAAGGTCTGCACGGCGCGGTTCGAACAAACGATATTAAAACGGCAGATTACGCGGATATCAAAATTGGCGTTGTGCCAGTCGTTAACCTTGAGTGGATTCAGAAAATCCACCGCGATGGATCGGAACGCGGATCATCAACCGAAGCCACGACAGATGTGATTTTGCGGCGCATGGATGCCTATGTGAAATGCATCGTGCCGCAGTTTTCCAACACCGATATAAATTTTCAGCGGGTTCCGGTTGTTGATACGTCCAACCCTTTCGTTTCACGTTCGATCCCGACGGCGGATGAAAGCCTTGTAGTTATTCGATTTGCCAATCCGCGTGGCATTGACTTTCCATATCTGACATCAATGATCCATAATTCATGGATGAGCCGGGCTAACTCTATTGTTATTCCCGGCGGTAAAATGGATTTGGCGATGCAACTCATACTGACCCCTCTAATTCTTCGGCTCAAAGACACAGCGCGGCGCGCTTAAAGGAAAATAATCATGACCCAAGCGAACGAAAAGAACATGGCCAACGCGATCCGCGCTTTGTCGATGGACGCTGTTCAAGCCGCCAATTCCGGTCATCCAGGTATGCCAATGGGTATGGCTGATGCGGCGACGGTTTTGTTCAACCGATTTATCAATATCGATCCGGCAAATCCTAACTGGCCTGATCGGGATCGGTTCGTTTTGTCGGCAGGCCACGGCTCGATGTTGCTTTATTCGATGCATCACTTGCTGGGTTACAGCGATATGGACATCGACCAGATCCGCAATTTTCGCCAAATGGGATATCGCACGGCGGGTCATCCTGAATACGGCCATGCGGATGGTATCGAAACCACAACTGGCCCGTTGGGTCAGGGGATTTCCACGGCTGTCGGTATGGCGCTTGCGGAACGCCTGCAGAACGCGCGGTTTGGCGATGATTTGATTGATCATTGGACTTATGTGATCGCAGGCGATGGTTGCCTGATGGAAGGCATAAGTCACGAAGCGATTGATATGGCGGGGCATCTAGGTCTTGGCAAACTTGTTGTGCTTTGGGACGATAATTCGATCACAATTGACGGTGCTACGGACATGTCGACGTCAACTGATCAAGCGGCTCGGTTTGCGGCTTGTGGCTGGCATACGGTTGCCGTTGATGGGCATGACGCAGATGCGGTTGCTGCTGCGATCGAAGCGGCGCGCGCAGACGGCCGCCCATCTTTGATTGCTTGCAAAACCGTGATTGGGTTTGGCTCGCCACATAAGGCCGGAACATCTGGCGCGCACGGGGCACCTTTGGGTGCAGATGAAATCGTACTAACGCGCGCGGCGCTGGGCTGGGAACATGCGGCGTTTGAAGTACCCGATGCGGTTTATTCTGATTGGCATGCGATTTCTGCGCGCGGCGCTGGTCTAAGTTCTGCATGGAATGAACGGTTGGCGGCTAGTCGTACGCAAGCTGCCTTCAACGAAGCCTTAAGCGGTGCAGACCGCGAACCTTTGACAGCGGCAATGGCTGCTTACAAAACCTCGTTGATTGCGGACAAACCTAAAGTTGCCACACGCAAATCCTCGCAAATGGCGTTGGAAATTGTGAACGGCGCGATTAACAGCATGGTCGGCGGTTCCGCTGATCTGACGGGTTCAAACCTGACACGCACCAGTGCGATGACACCCGTCAGCAAAAGCGACTATTCCGGCAACTACATTTATTACGGCGTACGCGAACACGGAATGGCCGCTGCGATGAACGGCCTGCAATTGCATGGCGGATTGCGTGCTTACGGTGGAACGTTTCTAGCCTTTGCAGACTATTGCCGTGGCTCCATCCGCCTGTCGGCCCTTATGGGCATCCCCGTCACTTATGTGATGACTCATGACAGCATCGGACTTGGCGAAGATGGCCCAACCCATCAGCCGGTTGAACAGGTCGCCAGCCTGCGTGTGATGCCGAACTTGAATGTATTTCGCCCTTGCGATGCAGTTGAGACAGCCGAGGCTTGGGAGATAGCCGTAAATTCTGACACAACGCCCAGCTTGATGGCCTTGTCGCGGCAAGGTTTGCCACTGGTGCGCACAGACGCATCGGAAAACATGACCGCAAAGGGTATGTACGTTCTGCGTGAAGCCAACGGCGCAAGAGATGTGACGTTGCTTGCTACGGGTTCAGAGGTTGAAATTGCACTGGCGGCTGCTGATGCTTTGGCCGCAGATGGGATAAACGCGGCGGTCGTTTCTGCACCGTGTTTCGAGTTGTTCGATCAGCAAGACAAAAGCTATCGCGCATCAGTTCTTGGGTCTGCACCACGTGTAGCCGTCGAAGCTGGCGTGGTTACGGGTTGGGAAAAATACCTTGGCGAAAACTCGGCCTTCATTGGTATGAGTAGCTTCGGCGCATCTGCCCCAATCAATGAACTTTATCAGCATTTTGGCATTACCAGCGACGCAACGGTGGTGGCTGCCAAAGTTTTAATCAACGTCTGAATTCGAGGATAATATGACTTTAAAAGTTGCAATAAACGGATTTGGCCGCATTGGCCGTAGTGCCACGCGCATGATCGTAGAATCCTATGAAGGTCGCATCGAACTTGTGGCCCTAAACGCATCAGGTGGTGCTAGCGCTAATGCGCATTTGTTGAAATACGACAGCGTGCATGGCCGGTTCAGTGGCACAGTTGCGCCCGTTGGTGAAAACCTGATGATAAACGGCAAATCGGTTGAATTGACGGCCGAACGTGACCCGGCGCGCCTGAACTGGGATGGGATTGATCTGGTTTTGGAATGCACGGGTGCGTTCAATAACAAAGACGCCGCGATGGCGCACATCAATCGTGGCGCCAAGCGGGTGTTGTGTTCAGCGCCCGCTAAGAATGCTGATAAAACAGTGGTTTACGGCGTTAACCATAATGTCATAACCGAAAAAGATCTGATTATTTCTGCGGCCAGTTGCACAACGAACTGCCTTGCGCCTGTCGCCATGGTTCTGAACAACGCTTTTGGCATTGAAAAAGGCTTCATGTCGACGATCCATTCTTACACCGGCGATCAACCAACGCTGGATCGTCGACATAAAGATCCGTATCGCGGTCGTGCGGCAGCCATGTCGATCATCCCAACAACAACGGGTGCGGCCAAGGCCGTGGGCTTAGTCTTGCCAGAGCTACTTGGCAAGCTTGACGGCGGCGCGATCCGGGTGCCGACGCCGAATGTTTCGGTTGTCGACCTGAACTTCAACGCCACGCGCCCAACGTCGGTTGAGGAAATCAACCGCGTGATCCGCGAAGCCGCTGAAGGCCCATTAGTAGGTGTGTTAGCCTACGACGAAGAAGAAACCGTTTCGGTGGATTACAATCACACCGACACCGCGTCTAACTTTGCGGGCTTACAAACCCGTGTCATGGGCGGCAATCTTGCCCGCGTGTTCAGTTGGTATGACAACGAGTGGGGTTTCACTAACCAGATGCTAAAAACCGCGCTTGAAATCGGCAAGACCATTTGATGGCCATCACGTCGATCACAGATGTGGATGTTAACGGGCTTCGGCTGGTTGTCCGGGCTGATCTGAACGCCCCATTCAAAGACGGAAAGGTGACGGATGCCACCCGCATCGAACGCTTTGCGGCGGGTGTGAAACCATTGCTGGCTGCGGGCGCGCGTGTGGTGGTTATATCACATTTTGGCCGCCCCAAGGGGCAAGTCGTTGCCAATATGTCTTTGGAACCAATCGCCCCCGTGTTGGCGCGTGCGCTGGGCGTCGATGTCAAATTTGCAGGTGACTGTGTCGGTGCACACGCTGTGCAAGCTTCCAAAGCGTTAAAAAATGGTCAGGTGATCCTATGCGAAAACCTGCGGTTTCATCCGGGCGAGGCGACGAACAGCCGGGCTTTTGCCGCCCAGCTTGCGCGACTTGGTGATCGTTACGTCAACGACGCGTTCTCAGCCGCCCATCGCGCACATGCATCGACAGCCGCAATTACCGGCATTTTACCGTCTTACAGCGGTGCTTTGATGGATGAAGAAACTGCAGCACTTTCGGCGGCACTTGAAAAGCCGAAACACCCTGCGGTGGCCTTGATCGGTGGATCCAAAGTTTCCAGCAAGATCGCTTTGATCAAGAACCTTGTTAAAAAGGTCGATGCGGTCATCATCGGCGGCGGCATGGCAAATACATTCTTTTTTGCTGATGGCCACCAAGTTGGTAAGTCTTTGTGCGAGGAAGACCAGGTTGAAACTGTGCGCGAAATTCAAGCGCTGGCAAAGGCTGAAAATTGCGATTTGGTTTTGCCAATAGACATCGTTTACGCCTTCAAGTTCGCCGACAGCGCCCGCAGCTTTATCGCTGGCGTGGCTGATTGTCCGGCGGATGGTATTATATTGGATGCAGGGCCAAACTCGATTGAACGGTTTTGTTCAGTGTTATCAAACGCTCAAACCGTGTTATGGAATGGCCCTCTTGGCGCGTTTGAATTGCGCCCGTTTGAACAGGCGACAAAGCAAGTTGCCCTTAAAGTTGCCGAACTTACGAGAAGTGGTTTGGTAACGTCGGTGGCAGGTGGTGGTGACACCGTTGCAGCTTTAAACATAGCGGGTGTGGCCGACGATTTCACCTATGTTTCAAATGCGGGTGGCGCGTTTTTAGAATGGCTTGAAGGCAATGAATTGCCGGGCATCGCAGCCCTTGACCGCGATCAAGCGGCGTAACGGAGAATTTAGATGGCACTTATTACCCTAAGACAGCTTTTGGATCACGCCGCTGAAAACGGCTATGGCGTTCCGGCGTTTAACATCAACAATATGGAGCAAGGCCTCGCGATTATGGAGGCAGCATCGAAATGCGATGCGCCTGTTATTATGCAGGCTAGCCGCGGCGCACGGTCATATGCCGGCGATATCATGCTGCGCCATATGATCCAGGCGCTGGCGGAAATGTATCCAGGCAATCCGATTTGTATGCATCAAGACCATGGCAACAACGAAAGTACGTGTTCATCAGCCATTCGCCACGGGTTCACATCTGTAATGATGGATGGCTCGCTTGAGGCCGACATGAAAACACCAGCGTCTTACGAATATAACGTCGACATCACCGAACGGGTTTCGCGCATTGCCCATTGGGTTGGCGCAAGTGTTGAAGGCGAGCTTGGCATTTTGGGCTCGCTTGAAACGGGCGAAGCCGCTGAAGAAGACGGTTCAGGTGCAACTGGCAAGCTATCGATGGATCAGCTTTTGACCGATCCGGACGAGGCTGCCGATTTTGTCAGCAAGACCAAAGTTGATGCGCTTGCGATTGCCTGTGGCACCAGCCACGGCGCATATAAGTTCAGTTCCAAGCCAACTGGCGACACGCTGGCGATCAGTCAAATCGAGGCGATTCACGCCAAGATCCCTGATGTACATCTGGTGATGCATGGTTCGTCTTCGGTGCCGCAATATCTGCAGGATCTTATCAATGAGTTTGGCGGGGATATGCCGCAAACTTACGGCGTGCCGGTTGAAGAGATTGAAAAAGGCATCAAATCCGGAGTGCGCAAAGTCAACATCGACACCGATTGCCGGATGGCAATGACGGGGCAGTTTCGCAAAATCGCCCAAGAAACACCGGGTCAGTTTGACCCGCGCAAATTCTTGGTTCCGGCAATGGCTGAAATGGAAAAGCTGTGCCTTGATCGATTTGAACGTTTTGGCACGGCTGGGAATGCGAAAAAGATAAAGGTTATCGATCTTGACGACATGGCCAAACGCTATGCCGCTGGGTCGCTTGATCCGGTAACGCGATAGGTGATTTCGGCATGACCGCTGGCCTATCGGCTTAATAGAAGGGAGTTTCACAATGGATCAGTCAGATCGCTATGCTGATCTTTCCTTGAACGAGGGCGACCTGATTAATCAACAGGGCCATGTGCTTGTAGCCTATATCATGAAGCCAAAAGCGGGGTTTGGTGGCTATCTTGAAACCGCTGCGCATTTTGCTGCTGAAAGTTCGACCGGAACGAACGTCGCAGTTTCCACTACCGATGACTTTACGCGCGGCGTTGACGCCATCGTTTACGAAATCGACGAAGCCACGAATTTGATGAAAATCGCCTTTCCGGTCGAACTGTTTGACCGTAACATCATTGATGGGCGCGCAATGTTGTCCAGCTTTCTATCGCTGTGTATTGGCAACAATCAGGGCATGGGTGATGTTGAACACGCTAAAATCCATGATTTCTATATGCCGCCAAGTTTTCTGCAACTGTTCGACGGCCCTTCGACCACGATCAAAGATTTATGGCGCGCGCTTAGTCGCCCCCTTGTCGATGGTGGTTTCATTGTGGGTACAATCGTCAAGCCGAAATTGGGCCTGCGTCCAGCACCTTTTGCCAATGCTTGTTATGATTTCTGGCTTGGTGGGGACTTCATTAAAAACGATGAACCACAGGGCAATCAAGTTTTTTCGCCACTCAAGGAAACTATTCCTTTGGTGGCCGAGGCGATGAAACGCGCACAAGATAAAACTGGTCAGGCCAAGTTATTTTCGGCCAATATCACGGCAGATGATCACTATGAAATGCTGGCACGGGCCGAGTTTATACTTGAAGCATTTGGTGAAAATGCCAGCCACGTAGCCTTTTTAGTCGATGGTTACGTCGCTGGTCCTGCCGCAATTACAACTGCGCGGCGTGCGTTTCCCGAGCAGTATTTGCATTACCACAGGGCTGGCCACGGGGCCGTAACCAGCCCAAGTTCTATGCGGGGATACACCGCTTTTGTGCTGTCCAAAATGGCGCGGATGCAGGGGGCTTCTGGCATCCATACAGGTGCGATGGGCTATGGAAAAATGGAAGGCGAGGCTGCAGACAGGCTGATGGCGTACATGATTACCGAAGACAGTGCGGATGGCCCATATTACCATCAGGAATGGGCTGGCATGGGGCCAACGACACCGATCATATCGGGTGGCATGAACGCGCTTAGGATGCCAGGTTTCTTTGAAAACCTTGGCCACAGCAACGTGATCCTGACAGCAGGTGGTGGTTCGTTTGGCCATATCGACGGTGCGGCCGCTGGTGCGATTTCTTTGCGGCAGGCAGAACAATGCTGGAAAGCTGGCATTGATCCCGTAGAATTTGCTAAAGAACATAAAGAGCTTGCGCGGGCTTTTGAAAGCTTCCCCGGGGATGCGGATAATATTTTCCCGGGTTGGCGAAAGGCGTTGCGGATCAATACGTAGCGTAAAGAAACCCAAGGTCGGACAACTGTCTGACTTACACCGAAAAGGACAGGCCCAATGCTCTTCGATCGTTCGATCAAAATCGCCCCGTCAATTCTGGCCTCGGATTTTGCCAATTTCGGCGCAGAATGCGAGGCAATTGAAAGCCAGGGTTGCGACTGGGTGCATGTGGATGTGATGGACGGACATTTTGTGCCCGCGATTACGTTTGGCCCGCAAACTTGCGCTGCTATCCGGCCACACATCAAAACCGTGATGGACGTGCATCTGATGATCGCACCTGCTGACGCCTACCTAAAAGATTTCGCTGATGCCGGAGCCGATATTTTGACCATCCATGCAGAAGCGGGCCCACATTTGCACCGTTCGCTTCAATATATCCGCGCGCTTGGTTGTAAGGCTGGTGTCGCGCTTAACCCAGCAACGCCTGCATCGGCCCTTGAATACGTGATGGACCTTGTTGATCTGGTCTGTGTGATGACAGTGAACCCCGGATTTGGCGGGCAAAAGTTTATCCACTCGCAAGTTGCGAAAACAGCCGAAATTCGCAAAATGATCGGCGATCGTCCAATCCATATCGAAATCGACGGCGGCATCACACCGGAAACCGCACCTTTGATGGCAGCAGCTGGGGCCGATGTTTTGGTCGCAGGGTCCGCCGTGTTCAAAGGCGGCTCAGTCGCCGATCCTGCGCCATATGGTAAAAACATCCGTGCGATCCGAGCAGCCGCCCAAGCGGCACAATGAAAAGGTTCTAAACATGGCGACAATCCCATCGGTTTGCGATTTTGATTGGCAAGCGCCTGACTTCTTGCTGCCTGACACGGCTGGAACACCAACATCGTTCAAAGACATTCAGGGCGAAAACGGCACCTTGATCATGTTTATCTGTAATCACTGCCCCTACGTGCTGGGTGTGCTGGATCACATTTTGCGTGACGCAAGCGACCTTCAAAACCTGGGTATCGGCGTGGCTGCAATCAGCGCCAATGACGTTGCTGCCTATCCGCAGGACAGCTTTGAAAACATGGGCGAACTGGCGCGCGCGCATCAGTTTTCGTTTCCTTATCTTTATGACGAAACCCAAGATACAGCGCGGGCTTATGACGCTGCCTGTACCCCGGATTTCTTTGGTTTCAATAAAGCAGGCGGGTTACAATACCGTGGCCGCTTTGAAGGATCAAATCGCGACCTGTTTGAAGCAATGAAATCGATCGCCGAAACTGGGCAGGGACCCCGCGATCAAATCCCGTCAATGGGCTGTTCGATCAAGTGGAAATCTGAGCTATGAAAGCGGTTATTTTCGATCTTGATGGCACATTGGTCGATAGCGCTCTGGACATTCAGGCCAGTGCCAATGCAATGCTGCACGCGATTGACTTGCCGCCTTTGTCGTATGATTTGATCTGCTCGTTTATCGGCAATGGTATCCCCAAGCTTGTTGAACGAGTGATGGCGGCCAGCCAAGTTGCGTTCACGCCGGAAACGCACAGCCAACTAACCGAAGTTTTTACAGCGCATTATACAAAAAACCCTGCGGATAAAACCGTGGTTTATCCAGGTGTCTTGGCGCTGTTGGATCACCTGAAATCCAAAGGTATCGCGCTTGGAGTTTGCACAAACAAAAACCACAGCCTTGCCGTTCAAGTTTTGGATGGCCTGAATATCGCGGATTATTTCGCATCAGTAATTGGTGGCGACAGCTTGCCTATGCGCAAACCGGATCCCGAACCATTTTTTGAATGCGCCCGTCAGTTAACGGCGCAAGACGCTGTCTATATTGGCGACAGCGAAGTGGATGCAGCCACGGCACAGGCGGCTAAAGTTCCGTTTGGGCTGTTTACCGAAGGGTATCGAAATACATCGGTAGAATTCATCCCCCACAGTTTTGCATTTTCCGATTTTTCGACGCTTGCATCCCATTTGGATGCGATATTCCAAACGGAAACTGCAGCCTAGCCTTCGATACCAAGAACAGATTTAGCGAATTTCGGATAGGGGTCGGTGATTTCCTTGGCAATAGGTCCGCGCAGCAACGCTAGTTTTTCAGCATCCGGCGCATGGGTTATGGACGGCGAACTCTCATAATCAAAATCAAACCCGGTATTATCCAGAATTTCTTGTAAGGTACTGCCGGGGTGGATGCTGGTTAATCGAAATCGGCCTTTGACCTTGTCAAAATGAAACAAACAACGGCTGGTAACTAGGGCATATGGCCCACCGGGTCGATAGACGCCGGGTGCGCTAACCCCGGGTGCGGATATGAAATCGACTTTTTCGACCATCGTGCGACGTGTGTGTTCTTGGCGAAACAAGATTACACGGGGCACCAAGTAATACAAAAAGGCCGAGCCAAACGACCCGGACCAACGTACTTTTTGTCGTGGATAGTCGCCAATACCTACTAGGTTGATATTTGCCTGACCGTCGATTTGCCCGCCGCTTAAGAAAAATGCGCCGATGCGGCCCTGAGCTGCGCGATCAAACAGATCACTAACGCCGTCGTTCAAGTCTTGTAAATGTCGGCTGTTCAGAACGGTCACGCGAGTTTCACCACCCGACAATGCGCGTTGCAACAGCGCCGCAGAACCCGGTATCGGGGAAGAAACGCCAACAGCTACATTTCCAACGCCGTCTAACAATTCGGAGATCACGCAGATCAAAAGTTCTTCGCTGCTATAGCCCATTCATTCAACCGCCTGATCAGCGCCCTCCCTAAGGTAGTCCCTGAAACTGTCCGGGTTTCCAGCCGCCTTGGCATAGGCTGAAAGCGCGCGATCATCAGACGGATAAACACCATCCAAACCCAACGGCCAAGCGCCCCGTTTTGCGATCGCGATATGACTGATAAACAGCTCAGGTATTGTCGCGGGTGCGTACAAATTATCGTCCATCAAGTTGCCATCGATGATTTCCTCGACGGTGACAAATGTCTGTTTCGCGGCATGGGCCATCGTCATTAACTCGCGCATCTTGCCGATCCAGACATTGCCAAAACGATCCGCTTTAGCCGCATGAAACAGCGCAATATCTGGCACAATTGCCGGCAATATAACAATCGGATCGCCAGCTTCGGCCATAGGATTATCAATCACTCGATAGTCCTGTCGGTTTGCCAAAAGATCCGAGCCGATCAACCCCCGCATCGGGAAAAATGGCACACCTTTTTCGCCGGCCTGCAAACCCGAAATGATTGCCGGGCACGTCGTATCCATCAGTTTTATCGAACCAGTTTTTACGGCTGCCACAAACCGCCCAGCTTGGCCGTGTTCGTCTAACGTAACGCCCGCACTTTCAACCGTGGTCACACATTCAGCCCCGATCAACATATCAGCCTGAATGCCCGCAGTTGGGATGGTCACCAGATGCAGGTCACGAACACCACGCCTTATCAAAGCCCGTGTAGCCGCCATCGCTACACCGCTTCGACTGGTAGGAATGGCCAACTTAGCACCGTCAGAAATCCGGCTCACTAAGTTATCAATAGAAATAACCGACATGACCAACTTTCCTTTCCAGCGCCTCAGATTACATCAGCGATTAGCGCCCGGAACCCACAAAACATCTTGCGTGCCGTTTTCATTGGCTACACGAGCGCCGACAAAAAACCAGTCGCTTAGCCGGTTCAGATATTTAACCACAGATGGATTAACTGTTTCGATTTCGCTGAGTTCAACAGACAATCTTTCCGCCCGACGCGACACAGTTCGACACAGATGCAGATACGCGGCCAAGGGCGAACCACCTGGCAAGATAAAGCTGCGCAAAGGTGTCAAATCTGCATTCATTGCGTCAATTTCGCGTTCAAGTCGATCAACTTGCGCGCTAGTAACGCGCAGCGGTGGAAATTCTGCATCGGCGTCTTTTTCCATTTCAGGGCGACATAAATCAGCCCCAACGTCAAAAAGGTCATTCTGGATCATCGCCAATTGTGTGGCCATTTTGCCTTCAGCGTGTAACCGCGCCAAGCCAACCGTCGCGTTGGTTTCGTCAACCGTGCCATAGGCGGTAACGCGGTGCGAATGTTTCGCCACACGCGCGCCGTTGCCCAGGGCCGTTTGGCCTTTATCGCCTGTTCGTGTGTAGATTTTATTCAGAACGACCATAATCAGCCCTCGCCCTTTAGATAAACATAAAGCAGAATTAGTGCCACAGCGACAGCCTGCGCTGCAATGCGCGCCCGCATAATCTTATTGGCGTATTTTCTGTTGAAATCGCCACCTCTGGTGAAGCCGATCAAGCCCGATGCAAGAATGACTAAAACCAGCAAAACGGCGGCTACGACGATGAAAAACAACGGGTCACTGCCCATAGCGAAGTCCTTTTAATCTTTCTTAATCTCGATCCAAGATCATATCTGAAAGGCGTGTTGGCAAGGCCCGACGGATAAAATCAGCGAAATAAGTTGGCGTGGTGACAAAGTAACGCGGCGCAGGGTTTCGTGCCGTCAGGGCCTTTACCAACTTTTTGGTGACAGCCGAGGACGGCAATTCAAAGGCGTCCTTGCCTTCACCTGCCGCGTTCAGGCGCTTGATAAGGTTGTCGCGATAAAGCCCGGGTAAGTTTGATGCTTCCCAGTCGATCCAGCGATTAAACTGAATGCGGGCGTTCTTGCGAAAGTCAGTTGTGATCGGGCCCGGCTCGATCAAGATCACTTTGACGCCGCTGGATTTCAATTCCAACCGCAAAGTGTCGGTCAAGCCTTCAAGCGCGAACTTTGTCGCCACATAGGCCCCGCGCCATTTCATCGAGATCATGCCAAGAACCGATGAGCATTGAATGATCCGCCCATGTCCCTGCGCACGCATTACAGGAATTATCTGGTTCGTTAGATCGTGCCAGCCAAATAAATTGGCCTCGAATATAGCCCGAAGTGCGTCCCTTGGTACGTCTTCCAAAGCCCCGGGAATGGCGTAAGCGCCATTGTTGAACAGGGCGTCAAGCGTGCCCCCTGTGCGCGTTAGCGTTTCGGCAACGGCAAATTTTATCGAGGCTTCGTCTTCATAATCAAGTCGGAACGAATCCAACCCTTCGCTTTGCAAGCGCGCGCAATCTTTTTCTGCTCGACAGGTTGCAAATACCTGCCAGCCAAGTCGGTGCAATTCATGGGCGGCGTCATAGCCGATGCCACTTGAACACCCAGTGATGAGGATGGATTTCTGAGACATTGGCCCCCTTACCTTTTGTTGGCGCGATCATCAAGTCGACAGGGACCCTGCTGGTCATTTCCATTGGCCCCATGCGAGGCAGATCGCTCGGCTTGGAAGATATTTATTGAACAATGGGGTGCTGGGCGAGGCAAACACCGCTGGACGTTTTTGAGAGGCAAATGTATCACGCTGGGATGGCTGATGTGGTTGACGAACCCGAAGACACTAAAGGCGAGCTTATGGTTTCCGAACCATTGCGGCGCGCCATAGGCGATCGCTATTTGCAATATGCTATGTCAACCATCATGCACCGTGCGCTGCCGGACGCCCGTGACGGGTTGAAACCCGTACATCGGCGTATTCTTTATGCGATGCGTGAATTGAAACTTGCCTCAAATGGCGGGTTCCGTAAATCGGCCAAAATCTCGGGCGATGTGATGGGCAATTACCACCCGCACGGCGATCAGGCCATTTATGACGCAATGGCGCGACTGGCCCAAGATTTCAACGTACGCTATCCGCTTGTCGACGGCCAAGGAAATTTCGGCAATATTGACGGCGATAACCCAGCTGCTGCGCGATATACCGAAGCAAGGATGACAGCCGCGGCTGAAGCCTTGATGGAAGGGTTAACCGAAAACGCTGTTGATTTTCGTGACAATTACGACGGTTCGCTTACCGAACCGGTTGTGCTGCCAGCGGCTTTTCCGAATCTTTTGGCCAACGGTTCCAGCGGCATTGCCGTGGGCATGGCGACGAATATTCCACCCCATAACATTGGCGAACTGTGCGATGCTGCGCTGCATCTTATTAAATCCCCAAACGCGCGTGATGAAACTTTACTTGAATATGTGCCCGCGCCTGATTTCCCGACAGGCGGAATAATTGTTGAGCCGGGCGAAAATATCCTGAATGCATATCGCACAGGGCGCGGTTCGATCCGCGTGCGGGCGCGTTGGCAGATCGAAGAATTACCGCGCGGTCAGTGGCAGATTATCGTGACCGAGATCCCGTATCAGGTGGCGAAATCCAAGCTGATCGAAAAGATCGCGGAACTTATTCAGCTAAAGAAAATCCCAATTCTTGGGGATGTCCGCGACGAAAGCGCCGAAGACATTCGTCTGGTTCTGGAACCGCGCTCGAAAACCGTTGACCCGATTGTTCTGATGGAAACGCTGTTTCGCCAATCTGATTTGGAAACGCGGTTTTCGATGAACATGAACGTGCTGATTGACGGGTTAACGCCCAAGGTCTGCTCGATGAAAGAGGTTCTGCGCGCGTTCTTGGATCATCGCCGCGATGTTTTAATACGCCGTTCGCAACACCGGTTGGAAAAGATCGACCACCGTCTTGAGGTGCTGGAAGGGTATATCGTTGCCTTCTTGAACCTTGATCGGGTGATCGAGATTATTCGAAACGAAGATCATCCCAAGCCGATTATGATGGCCGAGTTTGATCTGACCGATGTTCAGGCCGAAGCAATTTTGAATATGCGTTTGCGTAGCCTGCGTCGACTGGAAGAAATGGAGCTTAAGCGCGAGCATGAAGAGCTGCTGATCGAACGCGCCGCACTGGAAGACCTGTTAGCAGACGAAAGCCTGCAATGGGCCAAGATTTCCGAACAACTGCGTGAAACCCGCAAGAAATTTGGTAAAACCGCACCAGGTGGCGCGCGCCGATCCGAGCTGGCAGATGCGCCGGAATTTGAAGAAGTACCGCTGGAAGCGATGATCGAAAAAGAACCAATTACGATTGTCTGTTCCACAATGGGTTGGATCCGAGCGATGAAGGGCCATATCGCACTGGACACTGAATTGAAGTTTAAGGATGGCGATGAGGGTCGGTTTGTCTTTCATGGGCAAACCACTGATAAACTGGTCTTATTTGGCAGCAACGGTAGGTTCTACACGCTAGGTGCAGCAAATCTGCCGGGCGGGCGCGGCATGGGCGAGCCTGTGCGCCTGATCGTTGATCTACCAAACGAGGCATCGATTGTTGATTTGTTCCTGCATCAGCCAGATCGCAGATTGCTTGTCGCATCAACTGCCGGTGACGGGTTTGTCGTGCCCGAGGCCGAAGTGATTGCCCAAACCAAATCGGGTCGTCAGGTTCTGAATGTCAAAGGCAAGGATGTCGCCAAGATCTGCAAGGCCGTCCGCGGAGATCACGTGGCGATTGTCAGCGAGAATGGCAAGTTCTTGGTGTTTGCTGTTGCCGAATTGCCCGAAATGACTCGCGGCAAGGGTGTTCGCTTGCAAAAATATAAGTCGGCACTGTCTGCTCAAGGCACGCTTGATCTGGACGGCGGCCTTGCGGACATCACCACGTTCAACTGGGCTGATGGATTAAGCTGGCCGATGGGTGGCGATAAAACACGGCATCAGGCGGACTTGACCGAGTGGTTAGGTAAACGGGCCGGCGTTGGCAAGCGCGCGCCCTACGGGTTTCCGCGGAACAACAAGTTTAGCTAATATTCGCGGTTTAGGTATCGCGCCAGCTTTTCAAAACCACTAACATTTATATGCATCAACGTTATCCTGTCCAAAAGAACATTCACAAAGCTGACAATGGAAATTCAAACCCTTTCAACATCCTATGCAGGGCGGCGCTGGCAATTGTTTTGGTTGGCCATGCGCAGTAGCGCGTTAACCGTTTTAACACTGGGAATTTACCGGTTCTGGATGAAAACCCGACTGCGGCGGTTCTATTGGTCTGCCATTCGGCCCGGTGGTGTGCCGTTGGAATATACTGGTACCGGTGTTGAAAAATTGATGGGATTTCTGATCGCGGTGGTCATTCTGGCGTTTTATATCGGGGTTTTTAACCTGATCCTGATGTTCTTGTCGTTTTCGCTGCTCAGCAACAATTTTGCGGCCTATGCGCTGTCTTTTGCGGGGCTAATCCCTATTTACTTTTACGCCCAATATCGGGCGCGTCGGTATATTTTGGCTCGTACAAGATGGCGCGGCTTGCGGTTTGGAATTGATGCTGCGGCCTGGTCTTATTCGTGGCGGGCAATGTTGCATTGGCTTGCTACCATTTTAACGCTGGGTATATTATATCCGCGGCAAGTATTCTGGCTTGAAAAATTCCGGATTGATCGCACGTGGTACGGCCGCGAAAGGTTCAGTCAATCAGGCAGTTGGAAAATCTTACGGCCCGCCGCTAGGCATCTGTATATTGGCATCGGTTTGTGTGTTTTGGCCGGGATCATCGGCTGGTTTAACGTTTTTGGTTTTGGCCTGTTTGGCCTTGCCGCGCCTTGGCTTTTGATTGGGTTTGTGCATTTCAGGGTTCAATCGTTTCGTATTCTTGCGGCAAATAAAAACTTGGGCGAAGGCATTCGGTTTCACGCAACGCCAAGCACTTGGCGGGTTATTCAGATTTACCTGGTGGGCAATCTATTTGCGGGTGCGATCCTGTGGGCACTTCTTATGGTCGTTATCTTTGGCGGTGTTTTTTCACTGATCGCGATAAGTCCGCAAATATTTGATAATGGAAATTTTGATTTTAGCGGCGGCACCACCGACGCCTTGTTTCGCTATGGCGTATTAGTGGGAACTGGATTGGTCTATTTTTCCGTTTTCGTTTTGTGGGGCGTTCTTAGCCAAGTGTTCGTAACATTGCCCCTGATGCAGCATTATGCTCAAACCATAAGCATATCCAATTCGCACCAACTTGCGCTTATCCGTCAACGTCCCCGCGACGAGTTTTCCGAAGCTGAAGGCTTTGCCGAGGCGCTGGATATCGGGGCTGCAATATGATCGACACTGTCTTTGCCAATTTCATGGACGGCGAAAATGCACGGGTACAGCGCGTGCGGGTTGAGATTATCGACGTCCAGCATCCGACTGTACTGCGGATTTTTCTGCCTGATGATGCCTTGGTCGTTGATTGGGTGCTTAGTGATTTGCGATCAATTCCAGATCAGGCAGAACGAAAAAGTATCGTTTTAGGTCAAGCTGGCGATCATCCTGCGCGATTGATGGTATCTAACCCGGCTTTGGCCGCGCGGTTGCATGCGCTTTGTCCAGATCTTAGACGCAAACACAAAGACCCAAATGTAGCCAAGAGATTGGTAAAGCTTACGGTGGGCGCTTTTGCTTCCGTGGCTTTGATTGTGTTTGTCTTGGTGCCGTTGATGGCGGATCAACTGGCAACAATGTTGCCGCCCGAAGGCGAAAAAGCATTTGGCGACACGACATTTGAACAAATTCGCAAGGGCCTAAATCAAAGTACTGAATTTGGCCTGCCCATATGTGAAGAGCCCGAAGGCCAAGCCGCACTAGAAAAAATGCTGGCCCGCCTAAACCCCGGAACGGACTTTCCCTATGAAATAAGTCTGCACGTGCTTGACCATCCGATGATCAATGCCTTTGCTTTACCCGGCGGTCATATCGTGTTGTTTCGTGGCTTGCTGCAAGACGCGACTTCGGCCGAAGAAGTTGCTGGTATCTTGGGCCATGAAATGGGTCACGTTGACCACCGCGATCCAACAAGGCTGGCACTGCGTTCGGCCGGCTCGGCCGGTGTTCTTGGGTTGTTATTGGGTGATTTCGCTGGCGGAACGGTCATTTTGCTTTTGACGGAAAAGTTGATCCAAGCGCAATACTCGCGCGGGGCCGAAGCGGCGTCAGACACATATGCGCACGCCTTATTGTCCGAAGTCGGTCTTCCAACCGCGCCGATGGCCGATTTCTTTGTTCGACTGCGGGCTGATGGCGAAACAGATCAAGGCCTGTTATCGCATCTTGCCAGCCACCCAGACACACAAGGTCGCGCTGATGCGGCAATCGCGGCCAACAAATTTGGATCCTATTATGATCCGATACTTACGCCAATCGAATGGCAGGCTTTAAGACAGATTTGCGGCGACTAGCGCAGTTGCTCCAACGACAAGTCTGCGTTAGATCATCTGAAGGCATCAAGTAACGGGGAACGGCACATGATATTCTTAAGTCGAAAAGCAAAGCTGGCACTATTGGGGTTGGCGGCACTTGTGTTGGCGTCCTGCGCAGAAACAACCGAGACAGTCGCGGTCGCGCCTGATCCTTTGGGTGATTTCAAACTTGGGTTTGTAACTGTCTTTGCTGACAATGCTGAAAAGGGCCCTTTGTCCCGGGAAGCAACGCCAGACGAGCTTGAATTCGGTCTTAAGAATGAAATGGATCGGGCGTTTCAAGCCTATAATGGCACGAAATTTTACAACCTTGCCGTATCTGTAGACACTTATATCTTGGCGATCCCTGGCATCCCGTTAGTTGCGTCACCAAAATCAGCGCTGATCGTTTCATTGAATATCTGGGATGACGCCAAAGGCGAACGCATTGGTGAAGAACATCAACAATTTACAATTCTTGAAAAAATTACTGGTGGTTCGCTAATTTTTGGATCGGGTCTTACACAAAGCAAAGAAGAACAATTGATCGGTCTGCAAAAATCTGCGGTAAAGCGTATTGAGGCATGGCTGCAGGAAAATAAACAGTTGTTTGAACCCGAACCGGTTGCCGCGATCGAGGGTTAATCGGCTTAACGGCAAGGGGCAATCCATGTTGAAATTTGCCAATACCGGTAGCGCAGCACTCTATATTCTGTTCGCATCGGCGTGTTTTTCTACTGCCGATGCCGGAGCGCCGCCGTTGATCCGTTCTACGGAAGAAACCGCCTCTTATCTTGGCCTTGAATTCAAGCGTCCGGCAAAAGAATTGCTGTTGGCCTGTGAACTTGGCCTGACTGAATTCCCGCATACTGACACCGAACTTTCCCGCCTACACACAAATTGGGGCGCCGCACTTGAGCAGTTGGATCAACATGACGAGGCGCGCGGGCAATTTCGAAAAGCCATCTTAGCGCAAGCTTTGCGCGATGAGCCTTGGCGCCAACTTGGTTGGTCCTATTGGGGAACGTCAAACTATACACAATCAGCGCAGGCATTTCGCGAAGCCTTGAAGCGGCACACCACAGCCGAGGCTTTGGCAGGACTTGGTTCAAGCCTTCGGCGCATGGAGACCAACGATCCCGAAGTTCCCGCATTGTTCGAGCAATCGCTTTTGATTAGTCCGGATTATACTTGGGTATTAGTTGAACAAGCTTGGATGTTTTACCTAAAGCGTGACTACGAAACGGCGATTGCGGTTTTTGAAAACGTTTTGCGGCTTGATACTAATTATTCCAGCGCAGCCTATGGCCTTTCGCTTTCGTATTCTTCGACAGAAAACTTGGATAAAGCACTGGTTTACGTCGATCAGGCAATTCAAATCGACCCCAAGGATGTTGATTTCGTAATCCAGCGCGCTTCGGTTTTACGTAAACTAAAACGCAATAAAATTGCGCTTTCCGAAGCCCGAAAAGCCATCGAAATTGATCCATCATTGCAAGATGGTTACGTTGAAACTGCCCTTGCATTACGCAACCTTGGTCGCCTACCCGAAGGGCTACAAGCCCTTGATTCAGGTGTGGAAATTGCCGGAAATTACTTGTTCTATATCTACGCTGAATTGCTGTCTGATGACGCACAATGGGAAAAGTCGTTGGCAATGATCGACAAGGCTATCGCGACGGGCGATGTGGATGAACGCGATTACAATCTGCGTTCATTTATTCTGCTCAATCTAGATCGGAACAAGGCAGCAATTGAAGCGGCCCAGCAGGCGCTAAATATTGATCCTTTAAACCGATTTGCCCATCTTTATGTCGCATATTCCGAGGTCGGTTTGGGTAATGCCGGCAAAGGTACCAAGGCTTTTCTGACCCGATACCAAAACGGGTTGGCCGCAAGCGAGGTCAGCGATTTTATTGCATATTTGATTTCCCACAGTCATTTTCTTCTGGCGGCAAAAGTGCGACTGGAAGTGGCTGCGCTGAATGCCAAAGCTTCGTCTGATTGATCAGGCGCTGCGGTAAATCCACATAGGATCAAAGGTAAGTATTGCCTCAAGGGTAATGAAATTGCCATAGTCTGGAAAAGATCGAAAAGGCACGCGATCAGATGCAAATGGACAGGCAAATGCAAGTGTTGCGACTGGCGACGGGTTTTTCGTTTTTATTCGCGTTGGTAAATCATCTGTTACCGCCAAAAGCGTTCTCAGCGACCCAGTTGTTGTTTGACTATGAACTTGGTTTGACACGGCGCGGCTTGGCGGGCGAACTTCTAAACCTGTTCACGGGATCAAGCGTTTCGGTCGCCGAAATCCATACCGCCGCCGCCATTGTCACGTTAATCGGCGCGGGCGCGTTCTATCTGTTTTTGTCACGCCAGTTACCGCAACAGATTTCGACATATCTGATTTTGATCCTTGCTTTTAACAGCTTTGCTTTTTCCAGTTTCGTCGGCAATTCTGGTTATCTGGACGCCCTTCTGCTTGTAGTAACGGCGCTGGCTTTGTCCAGTGATGCCGCAACTACGCGGGGCTTGGTGCTTCGCTTGGGGCTGTGTGTCTTAGGATCAATGTTTCACGAAAACATGCTGCCCTATTTCACGGTGCTGATCGGGTTTGATTTATGGTTGGCCCGCAAAGGCAGCCGTTTCGCCCTGATTATCGCCACGACTCCGGCGTTGGTCGCCGCGGCCACTGTCGCTTATCTTGCAATATTCGGTGAGTTTACCGCGATGGAGGCTGGTCGTTACGCGGCGCATTTACAATTGAAGGCTGAATTTGGCCTGGATGCGACGTCAACTGACGTTGCGGGGCGGGGTATCACCCAGAATTTTGCCTTGATGGCTGAACTGCGCAGCACAACGAAATACTGGGCATGGGTTCTGTTTGATGGGGTTCCATTGCTGGCGATGAGCCTGTGGTTAATCTGGCTTGCACAGCGGCTACTTGGCGAAACCACCGCCATAACTCGCATATTCCTAATCGGCGCGATTCTAGCGCCTATAAGCCTGAACGTCATTGCCTTTGATGTGGTTCGTTTTGGCGCAGCATCGGTTCTTTCTGGGTTTATCGTGATTGCTGTTTTAATGCGCCATATCCCCGATGCAGAGGAAAGACTGCAACAGTCTCTAAGCTGGCCATTATTCACCTTACTGTTAGTTCTAAACGCGAATATCTTCACGATCCAAGTCAATGTCGGCGCAGGCCACACCAGCCAATTCCCCTGGGTGCTGCTTGGTCAATTGAAATGGTTGGCCCCTAAAGAATTGGGGACAGGTTCGCAAGTTCAAATTCAGTTCACACCTGATTGACGCTTGCAAACACTGCGATGCTTTCGTATGTCACTGCACCAGTGCAGGGGCTTAGCTCAGTTGGTAGAGCGACGGTCTCCAAAACCGTAGGTCGTGGGTTCGAGCCCCCCAGCCCCTGCCAGTTTCCCGTCTCTCTAATCGCTAGTGCACTTGCGCACCCAGTCGGTCGTGAGTGACCCCAACTGCTGCCCCAACCCGAGA
>JBLHMX010000020.1:0-22338 GCA_047622625.1 Paracoccaceae bacterium
GGCCCAACGCATTAACTGGCGGGTTGTTAATCACCACAAAGGCAAGACTGCCCTCAATTTTCAAGGTTACTTTTTCTGTAATCTGCATCTCGAATTCCTTTTCTTATACCGCCGCAAGGCCGCCATCGACGGACAGGGTTTCACCGGTCATGAATGAATTTTCTGCCCATGCCGCAAACAGGATCGTTTGAACAACTTCATCCACCTGCCCAACACGCGCCATCGGTATCGCCCGCGTCAAAGCCATTTCAGCCGCCTCGCGCCCTTTGGGTGAGGCATCAAGGTAGCCCGTCAACATCGTAGTGTTGGCAAACGACGGGCAAACGGCGTTCACTCGCACGCCTTTGCGGCCATATTCAGCCGCTGCAGAGCGCGTTAGACCAACGACACCGTGTTTGGCGGCCGCATAAATTGCCAGAAAGGGCGAGCCGACCAGCCCAGCGGCGGACGCGATATTGACGATGGCCGATGGTGTGCCTTCTTCGTCAAAACGCGCAGACATGGCCGGAAGCTGGGCTTGCATGGCGTAAAAAACACCCATCAAATCCACATCAATCACCTTTTGGGCAAAGGCCGGATCGGTATCGGGCAGGCGTTGCATCGGTTGCACGATGCCCGCGTTATTCACCGCCACATCCAAAGCGCCAAATTCGGTTTGCGCGAGATCAACAAGTTCGTGGTGATAGCTGGGGTCGGTCACGTCCCCCGCCAAAGCGACCGCATCGCCGTTCACGCTTTCGGTTACGTCGCGCAGACCTTCGCTGTCCAAATCAGACAGCACAAGCTTGGCACCAAGGTCGGAAAAAACTTCGGCCATGCGGCTGCCAAATCCTCCGGCGGCCCCGGTTACCAAAACTACTTTACCATCAAAACGCATATCTGGTCTCCTTAGAATAAGTCATTTGCCATAGCTGCCAAAACTGGCACCGCCTTGGCCATTTCTCGGGCGCGTTCTGGATTTGATGCGTTGCCATCGTGGGCGCGACGCACAACACCTTGCAAAATCGCTGCAAGGCGAAAGTATGAAAACGCCAGATAGAAATTCCAGTTTTCAATCGTGGGAATGCCCCGCCGTGCGCAATAGGCAGCGACATAGTCAACTTCTTCCGGGATGCCCAACGCGGTTCGATCAAGCCCACCAAGACCACGCATGCCAGCCTGATGTGGCAGTCGCCATTGCATGCACTGATACGCCAGATCCGCCAAAGGATGGCCCAAGGTCGAAAGCTCCCAATCCAGCATGGCAATGACGGTGGGGCTGTTTGGCGCAAAGATCATGTTATCAAGGCGGTAATCGCCGTGTACAAGTGTCGCCGTACTGTCGTCTTCGGGCATCTCGGCCAGCAGCCAATCCATCAGGCGATCCATGTGACGGTTTGGTTCCAAAACGCTTGCTTTATATTGCTTGATCCAACGGTCTGTTTGGCGGGCGAAATAATTTCCCGGGCGGCCAAAATCTGACAGGCCAACTGTTTCGACATTCACCATGTGCAAAGCCGCCAGTGTTTTGTTCATGCCGTCATAAATCAGTCCGCGCTCGGCTTTTTCTAATTCAGGCAAAGCTGGATCCCAGAATATGCGACCCTCGTGATACCGCATAACAAAGAACATCCGCCCCAACGGGTTTTCATCATCGGCGAGATGAAACATCTGGGGCACAGGTACGTCGCTGTCAGCAAGGGCCTGCATCACGCGGAATTCGCGATCAACTTGATGGGCAGATTTGAGCAATTCACCAGGCGGCTTGGCCCGCAGGACGTATTCGCCGGAAGCAGCTTTTAAATGATACGTCGGGTTTGACTGGCCAGTGCCAAATTTATCGCATGATATGAGGCCCGAAAACCCGCTAACATGGCGCTCAAGATAGGCGCCAAGTACTGCCAAATCGCCAATATTTTGTTTATCCGCCATGTTCCCCCCAGTTACTTAGTTTGCGTCCTGCATCACATGCATCAAAACCTGTTCAGCTACCAATGCAGGTGTATCCTCGCCTTCAATTTCCACGACACTGTCAAATTCACACAAAAACCGGCCGGGTTGTTTTTCTACAGCCGATTTCAGGGCAATTGAAACCCGCACCCGAGCACCAGATTTAACCGGATTTAAGAACCGAACTTTGTTCATACCGTAATTAAACGTCATCGCTTTGCCGCGGATCGAGGGAAAAACTTGCGATGATAGATGACTAAGCAGGGAAAGGGTCAGAAATCCGTGGGCGATAGTACCTCCGAAAGGCGATTCTGATGCAGCACGTTCAACATCAACATGAATAAATTGATGATCTTCCGTAACACCTGCGAAAGCGTCAATTCGGTCCTGGCCAATGGTCATCCATGCGGAATGGCCCAGCGACGTGCCAACCAACCCAATATATTCATCAATCGAGACCATGTTCACCCCATTGCCGATTGAAATATATTATCGCCAGACTGCAAGTGAATGCCACCGCAAAGCGGCAAGATCGCCCCCGTAACATATGACCCGCCTTTGCCGCATAAAAACAACGTAGCCGCCGCGATGTCTTCCGGGGTTCCAACGCGGCCCAAAGGCACATCTGCACCAACTTTTGCAGATTGCTCGTCAGTTCCTGTGGCAAACTCAGTCATCTTGGATCGGAAAGGTCCCGGCGCAAAAGCGTTGACAGTGATCCTGTGCCCGGCCAGCTCTTTTCCCAGAATACGTGTAAGTTGGTGAACTGCAGATTTCGAGGCTGCATACGAATAAGCCCCATCTCCCATTGGTGCCGTACCCATAACCGACCCCAAATTGATAACCCTTGAAGGATCTGTGTCTGTTGAAGTTTTCTTTAGGTCAGGCAGCAATGATTGCGTCAAATGAAATAAGCCGTCGACGTTCACAGCCATCACCTTGGACCACGCTTTATGTGGAAACTGCCCAAGCGGCGCGCCCCAAGAAATGCCCGCGTTATTGACCAAAATGTTCAAGCTGTCCGTGCGGCCGCGCACTTCAGTTACGATTGCCGCGACGCCATTTTCTGTGGCAACATTGCCTGCGAATGCTTCGACTTTACCGCTAAAGCCTAGCGCGTTAATTTCATCTGCTGTGGCTTGAACCGAATGTAGTTTGCGCGAACAGATCAGCACCCTTGCGCCGCCCATCGCCAACCCTTCGGCGATCATTCGACCGATGCCAGTACCGCCACCCGTGACCAAAGCCGTTTTTCCCGCGACACCAAATAATTCACTGAAATTCATTTTTCTTCCCCTAAGCCGCCAGCGGTTCAACTGGTGATTGACAACATACCCACCAGTATGTTTCTGTTCCGCATCACTTGTAAAGCCCTTTTGAAGATTCGGACGTAGCGACAAATTGAATATTGCAGCTCCACATAAACGAGACAAACCTGCGCCAAAGCAAGTGCTAGACGCGGCGGCCGCTTGTTTCATGGAAACCGGTTATGTTGGCACGTCGCTGGATGATGTTGCGCGGCACATGGGCGCCACTAAGGGACGCATTTATCATTACTTTGCGTCAAAGGCTGATCTTCTGCATGCCGTGCGGAAACACGCGATGGACATCAACTTTGCGGCGATACGTCCAGGTTTTGAAAGCGACTTGCCGCCAGTTCCACGGTTTCAAAAAATGGCAACCGCCCATGCGCTTAATATGTTGGAAGAACGCGCTTATCAGCGGGCCTTGTTTGACAGCTTGCATCTGCATGTGATTGGTGGAAATTCCACGACTGATGGCGCGATGATGGATGATTTCATCGCAGACCGGCGCGCCTTTGAAGACATGTTTCGGGATGTTCTACAGGCGGGCAAACAAAGCGGGGAATTCACGTTTGAAACGATGTCTTTCGCGCTGCACACTATTTTAACGCTATTGAACGGCACTTTGTCTTGGTACTCGCCACGCCCAGGCGAAACAGCAGACGACAGGCAAGCGATTGCACGCGAGTTGGTCGAAATGTCGACCCGGGCCCTTGGGGCTTGCGAATTGAATGACACCAAAGGAAATGACTTATGAACCTGGGAATTACTGATCGCTTAAAGCCGTTGCTAGAGGCTGTGCGCACTATGATACAAAATGACATCGCGCCACTGGATGGCGAATTTTATTCTGAAGTCAGCGTTGGCGACCGGTGGCAACATACGGCGCGCCAAACAGAAATTCTGGAAAGCCTTAAAGCCAAAGCAAAAGCCGCTGGTTTGTGGAATTTCTGGCTAACAAATAGCGATGCGGGCTACGGTCTTAGCACGGTTGAATACGCCTATTTGGCCGAAGAAATGGGCAAAGCGCATTTGGGGGCAGAGATTTTCAACTGTTCCGCACCTGACACTGGCAACATGGAAGTGTTGGAACGCTATGGCACCGACGAGCACAAAGAAAAGTGGCTAAAACCCTTGCTGGCCGGTGAAATTCGGTCGGCCTATTTGATGACGGAACCAGAAGTCGCCAGTGCCGACGCCACGAATATCGCCATGTCCTGCGTGCGCGATGGTGATGAATACGTTTTGAACGGCGAAAAGTGGTGGTCTTCTGGCGCGGGCGATCCGCGGTGCGAAATTTACATCGTAATGGTCGCAAGCCCAAATGAAAGCCGCCACAAACACGCGCAGCATTCGATGATTTTGGTTCCAGCCGCCTTCGAAGGTGTAGAAAAGCTTCGCGCGATGCAAGTTTACGGCGAAGACGACGCGCCTCACGGCCATCTACATATGAAATTCACCAATGTTCGGGTGCCTGCCAACAATTTATTGCTGGGTGAAGGTCGGGGTTTTGAAATCGCACAAGGTCGGCTTGGCCCTGGACGAATTCACCATTGCATGCGGGCCATTGGCCAAGCCGAAAAGGCGCTGGAGTTGATGTGCAAACGCAGCCTTAGTCGCGAGGCTTTTGGCAAACCCATTGCCAAGTTAGGCGGCAATTACGACATTATCGCCAATTGCCGGATGGAAATTGAACAGGCCCGATTGCTGTGTTTGAAAGCCGCTTGGATGATGGATCAAGGCGACAAGCGGGCAGCGGCCCCTTGGATCAGTCAAATCAAAGTTGTAGCACCACTGATGGCTTTAAAAGTTACCGATGAAGCCGTGCAAATGTTTGGCGGGCAAGGCATTTCGCAAGATACGCCTTTGGCACGCCAATGGACACATGTTCGTACATTGCGCCTAGCAGATGGGCCAGACGCTGTTCATCGGATGCAAGTTGCGCGGGCCGAATTGAAAAAACACACACAGGAAGTGCTTTGATGACTTTACCACTAAACATGCAGGCGGTTTTGTTGCGCCAAGGCGGCTATGCCAATGATGCAATTCCTGCCAGCCAAGTGCGCCAAGTGGACCGTTGGCTGGAACATGGTGAGCTGTCTGTTCCGAGCGCTGGCGCAGATCAGGTTTTGATAAAAGTCAAAGCAGCGATGGTAAATCCGTCTGACTTGGCGTTCATTCAGGGTGGTTATGGCCAACCCCGAGTTGAAGGCGCTGCCGCTGGTTTTGAAGGCGTCGGCGAGGTTATTCAGGGCGAAGGTGATTATGCGAAGTCTTTGGTTGGACAACGCGTTTCCTTTGTTACCAATGGGTCTGGCACCTGGGCGGAATACGCTGTGGCCGATGCCGCGACTGTTATTCCTTTGCGCCCGGATTTGCGCGATGAAGACGGGGCCGCGTTGATTGTGAACCCGCTTACCGCGGCCGCTATGGTGGATCTTGTGCCCGAAGGTGGGGCGTTTGTTGCGTCAGGTGCCGCCAGCCAATTAGGTAAACTAATGGCAGGCCTGACCGAAGAGACGGGCAAACGCATGATCGGATTGGTCCGCCGGGATGCACCAATTGAAGCGCTGAAAGCGCTTGGGGCGACCGAGGTCTTGAATGAAACGTCTGAAAGCTTTGCCGCCGATTTGAAGGCCGTACTTAAGGCCGAACGTCCAACTGTGTTTCTGGATTGTATTGCTGGCGCTGCCTCAGCACAGGTATTCGCAGCGATGGGCAAGGACAGCAATTGGGTGATTTACGGCAAAATGACACCGGAAGCCGCCGAGATTTTGGAGCCCGGTCAATTGATCTTTATGCGCAAGAAGATCGAAGGTTTCTGGCTGGTTTCGTGGATGATCAACACGCCAATTGGCGACAAAATGAAAGCTATCCAACAAGTGCAGGCACGGTTTGCGGATGGCCGTTGGAAGACAGATATCAGCGCTCGACTGCCGTTACGTCAGATGGTGCAAGCCTTGCCAGAAGCGTTGAACAAAGCCGATGGAAAGGTCATGATCGAAATAGGTTAAGACCGACATAGTGATTTGATGATGACGCGGCGATAGATTGTGCATCACTAAAGCTGGGAAACCAGTCAGGGAGAATTAACTTGGAAGTAATGCAACTGCTGGTCAGCGGGCTTGCGAATGGCTGTGTTTATGGCCTGATCGCGCTTGGCTTTGTGCTAATTTACAAGGCTACCGAGGCGGTAAATTTCGCCCAGGGTGACTTCATGATGTTCGGCGCGTTTATCGCACTTGGGCTGAATAACGCGGAATATATTGGCCTGCCGTTTTGGATTGCAGCCCCTGTTTCGGTCGCGTTGATGGCGCTGTTTGGCTATTTGCTGAACTATTTCATCATCCGACACCTTTTCGGCCAAAGCCAAACCGCAGTTGTGATCTTGACCATCGCGCTTGGTTTTGTATTGCGGTTCGTTGCGGGTATGATTTGGGGGCATCAGCCGCAAACTCTGAACAGTCCGTTAACGGTAGGTGATATTAGAATTGGTGGCGTTGTTCTTGGGTTTTCGGACGTCGCGATAATTATATGCACCTGTCTTTTGACATTCTTTTTGTACCAGTTCTTTCAGCGCACAAAACTGGGCTTGGCGATGCAGGCGTCTTCACAAAATCAGATGGCGGCCTACTACATGGGAATTCCGGTTAAACGCATGCAAGGTTTGATCTGGGGTCTGTCAGGGGCTGTGGCTGCTGTGGCTGGCATATTGTTTGCGTCAAAAGTCGCGATTGATCCCAATACCGGATTGCTGGGCATTAAGGCTTTTGCCGCAGCGGTTATTGGTGGCTTTGGCTCTTTACCTGGGGCACTGTTTGGCGGGCTGATTGTTGGAGTGATTGAACCCTTTGCTTCGCGGTACATGCCGGCAGGATATTCACAAATCGCGCCTTATGCGTTGTTGCTATTCGTTCTGGTCTTCCGGCCCCACGGCCTGTTTAGCCAAGTACGAACAAAGAAAGTATAGGCCCATGCGCATACATTTCAAAACATCCTATGAACATGACATTCGCCTGTTTCCCGACCTGTGGGCTGTAGCGGTTTATGGCACGCTTTTGCTGGTGATGTTCGCCCTGCCCTATGTGATGGATACGTTTTATTTGGGCGAGGTCACCAATGTTTTAATCTGGTCCATTGCTGGCCTTGGCCTGATGCTATTGACGGGTCAAACTGGCCAAGCCAGCCTAGGGCACGCAGCGTTTTTGGCAGTTGGGTGCTACCTAAATGTGATCATGATCGAGATGGGTGTTCCGTTTGTGATTTCCTTCCCCTTGTCGGGCATTCTTACAGGCATCATTGGCGCGATCATTGCTATTCCGGCTGTGCGTTTGCACGGTATTTATCTGGCGATTGCCACGATCGCCCTGTCGGTTCTGGCCGATGATATTATCGTTTTGCTTGATCCTTGGACTGGTGGCGTTAATGGCAAATTCCCTCCCGCGATCGATATCTTAGGCTTTGAGATCGAACGTTGGACACAGCCGGAAAGGTTTTATTACCTTGTTTTGATCGTGACGATTGCCGCGACTTTAGTTTATCGCAACCTACTACGCTCGCCTCTTGGTCGCGCTTTCGCCGCCATCCGCGACAGCGAAGTTTCAGCCACGGCGATGGGCATTCACATCGCCCGAACCAAAGCGATTTCTTTCGGCATTTCCTGCGGTATCACTGGTATCGCGGGCTCGTTGATGGGGTATTTCGCGGGTGCGTTTAACAACGAAACATTCTCGTTGGTGATTTCAATTACCTTGCTCATGATGATCGTTATCGGCGGATTGGGCTCGATCCACGGGGCATTTTTTGGCGCTATCGTCGTGGCCTTCCTTCCACAAGTTCTATCAATTGCAAAAGACAGCCTTGGCGGGGCAACGGTTGCTATTCCCGGTCTTGAAACGGGTGTGTTTGGCATGATCCTAATCATGTTCATTCTGTTTGAACCTATGGGCATGTATGGGCGATGGATGAAAATTCGCATATGGTTCGAGCTGTTCCCCTTTGCCCGTAAAGACATGTTCAAGCGCCAAAAATCGTACCTGAAAACGGAGCGGTTGAGATGAGCTTTCTTGAGGTCAAAAACGCGACCCTGAAATTTGGCGGCGTGGTCGCGGTGAACGATTTGTCGTTCAACGTTGAAGAAGGCGAAGTCTATGCGATAGTCGGGCCAAACGGCGCGGGCAAGTCGACTGTTTTCAACCTGATTTCGCGATTTTACGATCCCTATGCCGGGTCGTTCAATTTCAACGGGACGGATTTGTTAAGCAAAAAAGCCGACGAGGTTGCCGATCTGGGCGTTGCGCGCACCTTTCAAAATATCGAACTGTTTGAACATGCCAGCGTGTTGCAAAACCTGCTGGTCGGCCGCCATCGCCACCGCAAATCAAACCTGTTCGGGGAAATGTTGTTCTTGCCAAGTGTGCGCCGCGCCGAACATGAAAATCGTGAAGCAGTCGAAGAGGTCATCGATTTCCTTGACCTTCAAGCCTATCGCAACAAGATGATCGCGGGTCTGCCCTATGGCATTCGCAAAGTGGTCGAGTTGGGCCGCGCGTTGGCGTCTGGCCCCAAGCTTTTGTTGCTGGATGAACCGGCCTCGGGCTTGTCGGTTGAAGAAACCCAAGACATGCGCTGGTGGATCGATGATATCCGCAAGCAGATGGGTATTACCGTTTTGATGGTCGAACACGACATGGGGCTGGTTTCCGGTGTGTGTGATCGCGTTTTGGCTTTGGCGGATGGCGCTAAGTTGGCCGAAGGCACGCCTGCGGAAGTTCAATCAAATCCGGCAGTGATCGAAGCCTACCTTGGCGCGGGGGCCGCGTGATGAGCAATAGTACTGACACAGAAACCATCCTTGAAGTCCTGAACCTTGAAAGCTTTTACGGACCGATCATGGCTATTCGTGGTGCTAGTCTGGTGGTCAAAAGGGGACAAATCGTTACAGTTCTGGGCGCAAACGCGGCTGGCAAATCTACCTTGTTGAAAACAATTTCCGGCATCATGGACCCGGAAAAAGGCCAAATCATCTTTGAAGGCAAAGAAATTCAAGGTTTGGAGCCCCATAAAATTGTGCGCAAGGGCATCGTGCACGTCCCTGAGGGGCGCGAGGTTTTTCCACTGTTGACGGTTGACGAAAACCTGACCCTTGGGGCTTATACCCGTTCCGACAAGGCCGAGATCGCCAAGGATCGGCAGCTCGTGTTTGACTATTTCCCCATCTTAGCCGATCGGCGCACCCAAGAGGCAGGCACGCTTTCTGGTGGGCAACAGCAAATGCTAGCGATTGGCCGGGGCCTTATGTTGCGTCCGAAAATCATGTTGCTGGATGAACCGTCGCTGGGCCTTTCGCCTTTGTTGGTACAGGAAATATTTGCGATCCTGAAACGTCTGAATGCCGATGAAGGTGTGACCATGATGTTGGTTGAACAAAACGCTAAGGTCGCGTTGGACTTGGCAGACGTTGGTTACGTTATGGAAATCGGGCGTATTGTAATGGACGGCACAGCCGATCGGTTGATGGAAAGCGAAGATATCAAGGCGTTTTATTTGGGCCATCAAGAAGTTGGCGAACGCGGCGAGCGCCGTTGGAAACGCAAAAAGACTTGGAGATAGCGGCATGAACATACAAAACCAAGTCAGCATTAACGGCATGATGGTTAACGCCATTCCCGGCCAGCGTCCGGCCTATATTGACGGCCATGATACGGTAGTGAAACTGTTTGCTGCGCGCTGCGCCGAACTTACTAAAAAGACAGCGCACCGTGAAAAAGACATGGGCATTTGGAAAGCTTATTCCTGGACCGCCTATTGGAACAACGCCAAGTGGATTGGCCTTGGGCTGGTTTCGCTTGGGCTTAAACGCGGAGATGTGGTTTCTATTCTGTCTGAAGACAGGCGCGAATGGGCGTATAGCGACATGGGCATTCAAAGTGTCGGCGGGATCGCCTCTGGCGTTTACACGACCGACAGTTCAAGCCAACTTGAATATCTTCTGCGTGACAGCGGCAGTAAGTTTCTAATTGTCGAAAATGATGAGCAGTTAGACAAGTTTCTTGAAATCGCAGATCAGGCAAAATCTATCAGCAAAGTTATCATTCTTGACAATGACGGGCTACATGATCTTGAAAACGATCGCTGTATTTTCATAGGTGGCTTACTAGATTTGGGCAAAAAATTTGACATCGAACAACCAGACCACTTTCAGACCGAGATTGATAAATCCCAACCTGGGGATACGGGCCTGCTGATCTATACGTCTGGCACCACTGGCGCTCCGAAAGGGGCGATGCTTTCCCAAGAAAACATCATTGGCACGATTGAGGCTGGCGCCCACGCGTTGCCGGTTTATGCGACTGATGAACAGCTTTGCTTTCTACCGCTGTGTCATATCCTAGAGCGCGATGTTTCAATTTACTTCCCCTTAGGGTCTAAATGCATCGTCAATTTCGCAGAAAACCCGGAAACGGTTTTTGACAACCTGCAAGAAGTTTCACCTGCCACATTTACCGCCGTGCCTCGTGTCTGGGAAAAAATATATTCGCGTGTTCTGGTCTTGGCGCAAGAAGCCACTGCAATCGGTCGATTGTCCTTTGCATTGGCAATGAAGGCCGGGGCTAAGCGTGCGGATTACCTGATCGAAGGCAACCCTGTTCCAGCGGCGGTTAAAATCAATTACGCAGTTTGGGATTTTCTGGTTCTTAAGAACCTGCGTCGATTGCTGGGCATGGATAGGCTGCGGCGGGGTACAACCGGGGCCGCACCGATTTCGCCTGAACTGATAAAGTGGTATTGGTCAATCGGTGTCCCTTTGATCGAAGGGTACGGCATGACCGAAAATAGTGGCATCACCACGATCAATCTACCCGATGCCAACAAACTTGGAACGGTGGGTCGCGCAGTTCCGGGTATCGATGTGCGCATAGCCGACGATGGCGAAATACAGACCTTTGGCTTGAACAATTTTCAAGGCTATTGGCGCAACAACGAAAAGACAGCCGAAACATTCACCGATGACGGTTGGCTACGTACAGGCGATGTTGGCCGCATTGATGACGACGGTTTTTTGACCATTACCGGACGGATGAAAGACATTATCATTACTGCTGGTGGGAAGAACATCACGCCCGCAGAAATTGAAAGCCGCCTAAAATTCAGCCACTTTATTTCCGACGCTGTGGTAATCGGTGATCGACGCAAATATTTAACTTGTTTGATTATGATCGACCAAGAAAATGTTGAAAAGTTTGCACAAGAGGCGAAAATCCCGTTTAGTGACTTTGCCTCGCTTTGTGCTGCTACCGAGATCGTCGATCTGATCCGCGCCGAAGTAGAAGGTGTGAACACAGAATTCGCGCGGGTTGAACAGATCAAGGATTTCCGGCTGATTAACGTATTGTTAACCGCAGAAGACGACGAATTAACCGCAACCATGAAGCTTAAGCGCGGCTTGGTGGAAAAGAAGCATAAAGCGTTAATAGACGACATGTATTAACCTAACCGGGGCTTGCCCCAAACCATTTCCAATGGGAGGAAATAAAATGAAAAAGATAACATCAACCCTTATGGCCGCATCGCTTGTGGCGGGTTTCGGAGCAGCAGCTTCGGCCCAGACACAAGGCGTTTCGGCGACAGAAATCGTTATCGGATCCGTGAACGACCTATCCGGCCCATTTGCCGCTGTTGGCGTGCCTGCCGTTGCTGGTGCCAACCTTTATATTGATGCTGTGAATGCAGCTGGCGGCGTACACGGGCGTCAGATCCGGTTTGTGGTCGAAGATCATGGCTATCAGATCCCGAAGGCAATGCAGGGCTTTAACAAGCTCCTAAACAAAGACGAAGTATTCGCGATGCTTCTGTCGCTTGGTACACCAATGAATATGGCGGGTTTCAAGTTACTTGACCCTAAAGGCATCCCGAATATTGCGCCGTTATCTGCCGCGCAAACCATGTTGCAGGATCCTGCAGGCAATAAATTCACCGGATTTTCTAGCTATTGGGATCAAGTGCAAGCCGGTGTGACCTATCTTGCTGGCGAATTTGGCGGCCAAGAGATTTGTTCGATGTACATCCCATCGGGCTTTGGCATCGAAATCGGCGACAGCTCTAAGGATGTTGCGGCATCGCTTGGACTAACCTTTGCCGGTGAAACCACACACAAGCCGGACGAGCTGGATTTTGTCGGTTCCCTTTCCAAGCTGAAAGCTGCCGGTTGTGACGTGATTACAATGGGTCTGACCGTGAAGCAGGGCATCACAGCCGTCGGTACTGCCAAGAAACTGGGCTGGAACGATGTCAAATTCCTGAATACTTCAGCTGGTTTCCTAGGTCTTATCGCAGCCATTCCTGGTGGCGTGACAGAAGGGCTTTATGCCGCTTCTGGTTGGGTTGATCTAGGTTCGCGCGCTGCTGACGAAGTGCCTGCCAAGTTCATTGCTGATTACAAAGCCAAGTATGACAAGCCCGCCAGCGGTTTTGCGATGCTGGGTTATTCTGGTGCCGAAACTCTTGTACGCGCACTTGAAGCTGCTGGACCTGATTTGACTCAGGAAAGCTTTTTGGCAGCTATGGAAACTGTGAATTACTTTGATGCGCTGACTGACAGCCAAATTACGTACGGCCCTAACGATCACCGGGGCGTTGATGACGTTGTAATTTCGGTCGTCAAAGGCGGCGCATGGGAAGTTGTTTCGCGCAACTAAGCCATTAAATGATCTTTGGGCAGGGCGATAAAATTCGCCCTGCCCTTTTTATTGTCAAAATTCCGAGGCCAAGAATGAACAGCACTGAAATCCGAATTGAACGCGCCAATATCCGCAATATCGTGTCGCACCAGACTTCGGGGTCTGAACTAGGCGACGGCCAAGCCTTGCTAGAAATAGAAGGCTTTGCACTGACGGCGAACAACGTCACCTACGCCGCAACAGGCGATGTTATCGGCTATTGGAAGTTTTTTCCGACGCTGGATCAGATGAACGGCATCGTACCTGTCTGGGGATTTGCCAAAGTTGTTCAAAGCAACTCGCCGCTCCTTGATGTTGGCGCGCGGCTTTACGGGTTTTATCCTATGGCCAACCATATGGTGATTTTGCCGGAACAACGTGGCGCGAGCTATGTTGTAGATGCCAGCGATCATCGCCGCGAGCTGCCGCCAGTTTACAATGCCTACCAACGGGTTGGCGAAACCACGGTCAACGACGACGCGATGAAATCCATCTTTTTCCCGTTGCTAATCACATCCTATCTGCTGTTTGATTTCCTTGAAGACAACGCATGGTTTGGCGCTGAACAAATCATAATCGGCAGTGCTTCGTCAAAAACAGGGCTTGGTCTATGCAAATATCTGGCCGAGGCGCGCCCCAATGGGCCCAAAGTTATCGGCCTGACGTCACATGGAAATCGCGGCTTTGTCGAAGGGCTTGGCGCTTGTGACCAAGTCGTTACTTATAATGATATTGCCACCCAGATAGAAAATGTGCCCAGCGTTTATGTAGATATGGCCGGAAATGCGAAAGTACGGTCTGCTTTGCACACTCATCTGGCTGATCACATGCTACATTCTGCTGCCGTTGGCACAAGCCATTGGGACAAGTTTGAACCAACTGGCGATTTGCCTGGCGCCCGACCGCGGTTCTTTTTTGCGCCAAGCCAAATCGAAAAACGACGTGCCGATTGGGGCCCGGGCGAAATTGAAAAACGCCTTGAAAAGGCTTGGCATCGCGTAGCGAAAGACAGCACAAATTGGATGCAGATCACCGTTAGCGAAGGTTTTGAACAGGCTATCCAGATCTATCTGGACATAGCCGATGGCAAAGTTGCGCCCGATCAGGGGCATTACATTCGACTTTAGGTGTTTCTAACAAACTGCTGTCGTTTGCATTTGACGCACTTCAGTTTGTGCAAAAAACCTGATGCAAGTTACGGACAACCGCAGCTACTCGCCTGTCGGTAAGGCGATAATATATCGTGCGGCCATCACGACGCGGTGTGACATAGCCTTCCATCCGCAAGCGCGCTAGTTGCTGGGAAACGTTAGGCTGCTTGGTATCTAGGTTCTTTTCCAACTCGGCCACGGATCGCTCGCCTTCGACCAACTGACACAAAATCATCAGGCGCGCTGTGTTTGACAGCGCTTTCATCAGCCCCGCTGCCTCGTCGGCGTTTGAACGCAGATCCCGGGATAGGGTTTCAGTGTGGGTTGTTTCCATCATTACACTCTTAGCAATACACGTAATTATCTTGTCTGTCACGGATAATTACACAAACCTATACTTATAAATATTGATATGTAATGAGAATGTGCTATACTACTCAAGAACCAGTTTGGAGAATCCGATGTCGCCCGAAATAAAAGCCTTTTTTGACACTGCAACGAATACGATTTCCTATGTGGTATCCGACCCAAACAGCAAGAAAACCGCAATCATTGACTCAGTTCTTGATTTCGACCACGCATCCGGGCGAACGGACACAGCCTCTGCCGATCAAATTATTGCATACGTTAAGTCAGAAGCGCTCGAAATTGAATGGATCCTTGAAAGCCATGTACACGCCGATCACCTAAGTGCTGCCCCCTATTTACAAGAAGCTTTGGGCGGAAAAATTGGTATCGGCGATCAGATTACGCTGATCCAGAATGTGTTTGGCAAAATCTTCAACGAAGGCACCGAATTTCAACGGGATGGGTCGCAGTTTGACGCGCTGTTCAAAGACGGCGATACAATCCACATTGGCCAAATGCGGGTCGATATCCTGCATACACCAGGCCACACGCCTGCTTGCATTACATTTGTCGTCGAAGGCACTGCCTTTGTTGGCGACACGTTGTTCATGCCAGATTTCGGCACAGCGCGCGCCGATTTTCCCGGTGGCTCGGCGGAAAACCTGTATAATTCGATCCAAAAGATTTTGACGTTGCCCGATGAAACACGGATTTTTGTCGGCCATGATTACAAAGCTCCGGGACGGGAAGACTTTGCTTGGGAAACAACGGTGGGCGAGCAAAAGGCCAAGAACGTGCATATCGGGGCTGGTAAATCCAAAGAAGACTTTGTTGCCGCGAGAACCAAACGTGACGGCGAGCTGGCAATGCCGAAACTGATTGTGCCATCGATCCAGATCAACATGAGGGCCGGCAATATGCCCGAGGCTGAAGACAACGGCGTGGTCTATTTGAAAACCCCAATTGACGTTCTGTAAGACCGCCTGATGAATCGTCTACACGACCATCGCGTGACCAGATGCGCAACAATATCTTTGTAGCGTCTGCATGTACTGGTATGTTAATGGCTTTTTAAACTACGCTATGAAACGGCCCTTAACGCCAAGTGTGAACAGGACAAGAAAATGCAAATAAATCAAATTTCACCCGACTATTCAGTTGCAGCCCAAATTTCCAAAGCCGATGTTGAAGCAATTGCAAAAGCCGGTTTCAAATCCCTGATTTGCAATCGTCCGGACGAAGAAATCGAGCCTGACTTAAACGCCGCAGCGATGGCGCTGGAGGCGAAAAAACACGGGCTTTCGTTTGTTTACAACCCGATTTCCAATCAGGGAATGACACAGGAAAACCTTGACGCCCAAGCACGCGCAATGGCCGAAACAGACGGGTCTACTTTTGCCTATTGCCGGTCTGGAACCCGTTGCGCAATCTGTTGGTCGTTCGTTCAAGGTAGCGTGCTACCGTCAGAGGCGATCATTGAAGCAACAGCAAGCGCGGGTTACAATCTTGAACATCTGCGCCCTCATCTGCAAGCATTGGCGACCCAAGAATAAGGTTTTGGCAATGCTATCCAATACTTGCTCATCCGCCTAAAACTTCTGACTTTCATCATCCAACAATCCCGCGAAACACATGTCGATCGCGGCGATTGGCTTTAACCTTGCTTCAGACATGAACGCAAATGATAGCGCGCGTCGCAATACACTTTTCTGGCCACGTTTGCTGACCGAAAAACGCACCTCGGGGATTAACGACACCAGCGGCGTGCCTTGGGTGACAAACCGCCGATAGCCAAGTGTTTCAAAGCCCGCAAGCATACATTGTCCGACCGCAAATGGGCAGTGATCCAAGCATAAGGATTTAAGCGCGGACGCATGGTGGCTTTGTTCAAACCACGCGGCTTTGTCGGCGCTCTGAACGCCTTCACGCAACATATCACGCTGTGGGTCACCGACATCCAACCCATCAAGAACCAAGCTAACTGCGGCAAGTTCACCTTGTTTCTGCCACTCGCGCCAAATCAAATACCTGACTTCGGCAGGGAATCGCGGATCATCCGAATATTTGTCAAACCCGGTTACCTGGCGGGCTTCAAGCGAAATTAATCCCGATCTGGCCAGACGATCTTCGCCTAATTCAGCAAATTGCAAAGCGGTTTCAATATCCGCCTCGCTGTCCAATATTTTCAACCATAACCGGACTTCTTTCACGTTTCCGACTTGGCGTAACCAACTGGTGCCAGAAAGCCCGCCACTGGTCCGCAACAGCTCGATACGTACGGATTTTGGCAGTAACGCCAGCCACGGGCCTTGTAGTGACGTGTTTTTGTCTATCATCCCAAGCAATATACGCGCCGCGACGTTGCCGTTGCGGGCAAGGTTGGCAAGGGCTGGAAGGGCTTGTTCTTCGTTGTCATCAAGCCATTGAGAAAGCGCAAAGTTGTACCCAAGATCGGCTTGACCCGGAATGGTCTGCGCGCAGGGCGCGTTGGGTGCGAACATCACAGCAATTGCGACAAAGACCAACAGTGACTTTGCAGCGTGTTTAGCCAATCTGGCGCGATGTTGGCCGCGATCGATAAGTACTGTGAGAAAGGAAATCACCATTTTTCGATAAGAACAGAGTTTGACAAAAATGCAAACAGCTTGGCCAAAGCAAAAAAGGCGGGGGCCGATCTGACCCCCGCCTTTTCAATGCGAATACTTCAGCTTAGTTTTGTGCGATGCGCCCGTCTGTGTAAGGTTGATAGCCAGAACTTTCAGCCAGATATTCCGCCACAACATCGGCCAAATCAGGGCCGAAGTCATAGGCATTAGCGGCTGAGCGGAACATTTTGTACCCATCCCCGCCACCGCGCACATAATTGTTGGACACAACGCCGTAGGTCGCCGCTGGATCAATAGCAACCCAAGCCCCGTTACTCATCACCTGAACGTCAGTGATGCGCCCTTCGTTCGGGGCCACGGATGCGTCCCAAGTGAATTTCAGACCAGCAACCTGCGGAAAGCGACCTTTGACCTCTTCCACTTGGCTGACACCATTTTCAAGGGCTGCGATGACAGTTTCGCCGCTGACTTGAAACGTTGACAGCGTGTTTTGGAAAGGCAGTACAGTCAGCACCTCGCCCATAGTTACGTCACCCGCGTCGATCGATGAACGCAAGCCCCCGGAATTAGCAATCGAAATGGTGATGCCCTGATCTTTGACACGCGCAAGCATCGCGTCAGCCACTAGATTGCCCATAGCACATTCCTGAACACGACAGATTGCCCGGTCGCCTTCGATCAATGCTGTTGATTGTGCCACGACCTTTTGACGGATTTCTTCCAGCGGTGCGCCAGCTTCGGAAATGCGGGCTTTGGTTGCCGCGTCTTCAGCAACTTCGGCGTTCATTGGAATCGGTTCGCCGGATGCAGCTGTGATATTACCCGCATCATCAAACGTAATGTTCAATTCACCCAGAAACTTGCCATAAGCATAGGCTTGCACAATTGCTGTATCCCCAACCATCGTTGGATACGGCCCCTTGGCACGATCAGAAGTGTTAGACAGATAGGTGTTGGAATGCCCGCCAACGATCACGTCTACGCCGGTGGTGTTTGCGGCCACTTTTTGGTCAACCACATAACCGGAATGCGACAGTACAACGATGATGTTTACCCCAGCTTCCGTCAGCTTATCAACTTCACCCTGAACTGCAGCAGATGGGTCAGAAAAAGTAATATTCGCGCCCGGGCTAGCAAGTTCGTCTGTGTCTTGTGGCGTCAGACCGATCAGGCCGATTTTTTGACCGCCCTTTTCGATCACCGCAGATTTAGCCAACTTGCCTGCCAGCAATGGTTCGCGGCTTACGTCAGCATTAGACATCACAATCGGGAAATTCAGTGCATCCATAAAGCCACGTAATACTTCGGGGCCATCATCAAATTCGTGGTTGCCAACGGTCATGCCATCGTAACCCATTTTGTTCATCATTTCGGCTGCAAGTTTGCCTTTGTAATAGGTGTAAAAGAGTGTGCCCTGAAATTGATCGCCGCCATCCACAAGAATAGAATTCTCCGCCCGCGCCCGGGCATCTGAAATTGCGGTCACTAAACGGGCCGAGCCGCCAAAGCATTTGCCTTCAAGATTGCTGTCAGACGAGCATCCGCTGTCGTATTTGCTGACCGGTTCGAACCGGGCATGAAAGTCATTTGTGTGCAAAACAGTTAGTTTGTAATCCGCAGCGGCGGCACCCGCGCTGAGGCCAAGAATGCCAGCAGCAAGGGCGATTCGGGATAAGGACATAACGTAAATCTCCGTAGTTGTTGTTAATATGGGTCGATACCGTGTGGCAAAGGTCGCATAATACCTACCCCAAGGGTCGACCACTCACATAGGATATCACAATTTTGTCTGGATGGTTAAATTTCTCCACCAACTCGGCGGACTTTGTCTCATCCACCGCGCTTGACCAATCAAGGTGAATGGCTCATGTGGACCCCATGATTTACAAGATTTTCAAAAATGACGAATGGGTCGAACTACGCGATCAAGGCGAAACTTTTGGCGCGCCGATCGACCTGGCAGATGGCTTTATCCATTTTTCCACCGCTGCAACCGTACAGAAAACCGCCGCGCTTTATTTCACAGGCGTTGCCGATCTGTGGCTTGCAGCCTTTGACGAGGTCGAATTAGAGGACGCCCTGAAATGGGAACCCTCGCGCGGTGGTGAACTATTTCCACATCTGTTTCGCAAGCTGAAACTGACGGAAATGTCATGGTGTGTGCCGTTACCGGACACACCAGATGGTCACGAATTCCCGGATGATCTGGCATGAATTTTCGGGAACGAATTGGTCTAGGGATCTTGCTGAATATCGACCCAGAAAAGGCCCATAAACTATCACTTATGGCGCTGAAAATGGGCCTTACGCCTCAGGGTGATCCCTTTACATCACCGCGTCTAAGAACCGAGGTTGCAGGTCTGTCTTTGCCCAATCCGGTTGGTTTGGCCGCCGGATACGACAAGAACGCTGAAGCGATTAAACCACTTCTTAGCAGTGGCTTTGGCTTTGTCGAAGTCGGGGCTGCCACACCTAAACCCCAGCCAGGCAATCCAAAACCACGCTTGTTTCGCCTTACCGAAGATAGTGCTGTCATCAACCGGTTCGGGTTCAACAATGAAGGGGCTCGGGCAATTGTCGCTCGCTTACAAGCGCGCCCGGATCATGGGCTGGTTGGCTTGAACCTTGGGGCTAACAAAGCCAGCGCAGATAAAGCTGCTGATTTTGCCGAGGTCCTGAAAACATGTGGCGACTTCGTTGATTTTGTCACTGTCAATGTGTCGTCACCCAACACAGAAAAGCTGCGCGAGTTGCAGGGGGCCGATGCCTTGCGCGCGCTCTTAGATAACGTAATCGAAACGCGCGAGCAGCTAAGAACAAGCCCTCGCATTTTCCTAAAAATCGCGCCTGACCTTAACGACCGGGAAATCGCAGAGATCGCCCAAATCGCCGTATCCGCCAATATCGACGCCATTATCGCCACGAATACGACCCTGACGCGCGACGATTTACAAAGCCACAATCGAGATCATGCTGGCGGGTTGTCCGGCGAGCCATTGTTCGAGCGGTCAACCCGAGTTTTGGCACTATTGGCCCAACAGACAGACGCAAAACTGCCACTGATCGGCGTTGGTGGCATTAGTTCTTCGCAACAAGCCTATACCAAAATAAAGGCTGGTGCATCGGCTGTGCAACTTTATACGGCAATGGTTTATCACGGCATTTCGCTCGTGGGCGAGATTGCGCAAGGGTTAGATCAGTTGCTGGCTGCCGATGGCTACTCCAATGTTGCCGACGCGGTTGGTGTTGAGCGCGACCTTTATTCCTAGTCTGCCGATGCTTCTAATGCCGGATATCGAACACCCAAGGTTACGGCGCGCGCAACAAAAAAGATCATCATTGCCCCCCACAGACCGTGGTTGCCAAAGGCAGGTAGCAACACCCAAACTGACGCGACATAAATTAGCGTCGCCAAAAACATCGCATTGCGCATGTCGCGCGTGCGCGTGGCACCGATGAATATTCCATCCAACATCCAAGACGCGATACCGATGACCGGTGCTAGGACGATCCACCCAAGATAGACCCGGGCCTCGGCTTGCACGTCAATGTTTTTGCTCATTAAATCAATCAACTAGCCACCCGTAAGTGCAAAGAACGTTGCAAGCGCTAGTACGATCACCACCCCCCATAGGCTGGTCAAAAGGGCCGCTCGGCGCAAAGATGCGCGCGCCTTAGCCCCCATTGCCTGACCCACCAATGCTTCAGCCGCAAAGGCAAATCCATCCAAAGCAAAGGCGGTGATTTCCATGAATTGCAAGAGAACTTGATTGGCCGCAAGCTTCACATCACCTAGACCCGCACCGAGAAACAGAAACGACATGAACGCCCCTTGCAACAGGACTGAACGTAGCAAGATATCCGTGTTAATTACCAACATGTGTTTTAATTTGGTTATGTCGAAAATCTTGGGCCAATTGCGCCATGCGCCACCGGAAAACCCGGCGCGACACAGCCAAAGGCCCAAAGCAAGGCCTGAAACCTCGGACAACACTGTGGCAAAAGCCACACCGCTCACGCCCCAACCCAGCCCCAGCACAAACCAGAGATCCAGAACCACGTTCAAGCCATTCATCCAAAACTGTAGTATCAAAACGGCCTTTGTGCGCTCAAGCGCAATCAACCAACCAGAGATGCCGTAAACCGCGATAGCCGCCGGTGCTGAATACACCCTTATGGCGGTATAGTCGCGCGCAAGCCTTTCGACCTCGTCTGACGCAGGCGCCAAGGCAAATGCGCCCCAAAGCAATGGAAATTGCACCAGGAAAACCACAAACCCTGCGGCAATTCCGGTCAACAATGCGCGCATCAACAGTGCGTCTACCTCAACCGCATCTCCCGCTCCGTGGGCTTGCGATGTTAGCCCGGTCGTGCCCATGCGTAAAAAGCCGAAAATCCAGTATATTGCCGACAGAATGATCGCGCCGATACCAACCGCGCCAATGGGTGCCGCAAGGCCAAGCTGGCCAACAACCCCGGTGTCAACCGCGCCAAGCAATGGAATAGTTGCGTTCGCCAGCACGATTGGTAGGGCAATCTTTAGAACGCGTTTATGGGTTAAACTGGCAAGCTCAATATTACTCATTCACGGACGGCATAACGAAATGACCTGTGCCTTGGGCGAACGGACGCGCGCGATTATCCTGCCAAGCATCAACCTGCACAGATGCATAACGCCGCCCTGAACGGTTAACTTTGGCGCGCGCATAGGCATCGCGTGGCAAACCAGTGCGCAGATAATCTGTGGCAAAATCGATTGTCTTTGGAATTTTCGGCAGATGTGTTTTGTTCCAATCATCGACCTGCCTGTGACCATTCTCCATCTGCTCCCAAGCGATGTTCCAGCTTAAAACGATAATCGCGGTGACCTCCAAAAATGCCGCTGTCACGCCGCCGTGCAAAGCCGGCAAAAACGGGTTACCGATCAACATTTCGTCAAACGGCAGAATTGCCGTTAGCTCGTCACCGCGCCGATCAAACTGAATGCCAAGGAACTGAATATAGGGCACGCCTTGGACCAACGTTTTCAAGGCTTCATCGCGGCGCTGGCGTACGATCTGGGCGGGTTCAACTGGTTTGCGGCTCATGATATGGCCTTGCTTGATTTGGCGCGCTCAACTGTGAAAGCCCCGGTTGCTGTGGCCACGGGATGGTCTTGATCGTCGTCATAGGCTGTGGCACGTACAAAAGCGACAGATCGGGTAACATGGTAACATTCAGCCTTAGCCATGATTGTTTGGCCGGGTGTCGCGGCGCGCATATAGTCGATGCGCAAGTCAAT
>JBLHMX010000021.1:0-21955 GCA_047622625.1 Paracoccaceae bacterium
GGTCCGCCACAAATCAAGCCATCGGGCGCGCAAGCTACATCGTTGTTTTTGTTTGCATAATCGATCTGATTAAGAACCGCCCTTATCGTTGCGACGCGCGCCCGGCGTTTGTCATCAGACCGCACAATTGTCCACGGGGCGGTTTTTGTATGGCTGCGGTTAAAGGTTTCGCTGATGGCTGTGCTGTAAGCATCCCATTTGGTTAGGCCCTTCACGTCAATCGACGAAAGTTTCCATTGTTTAAGCGGGTCTTTTTCACGCTTCAGAAATCGGCGCAATTGTTCTGTCTGGCCGACGTTTAACCAGACCTTAAACAATTGTATGCCATCGTTAACCAACATTTCTTCAAACGGGTTCACTTGTGAAAAGAACCGCGCGCGTTGTTCGTCGTTACAAAATCCAAAGACATGTTCAATGACCGCACGATTATACCAAGATCGATCAAAGAAAACGATTTCACCAGCGGATGGTAAGTGTTGAATATAACGCTGGAAATACCACTGGCTAAGTTCCACATCCGATGGCTTGGACAGGGCCACGACTTTGGCCGAACGAGGGTTCAGAAATTCGCGAAACCGCTTGATCGTGCCGCCTTTGCCTGCTGCATCACGGCCTTCAAAGACAATGGCGATGCGTGCGCCGGATGAATTTGCCCAGGCTTGCAATTTGACCAACTCGACCTGCAGGCTTTCAAGGGTTTCTTCATAATCCTTTGATTTCCAACGGGTATCGTAAGGCAGGTCGTCGCCCAAAATATCGCTCTTGCGCGCCTCTACAATCGCCCGCTGCATCGATTGCGGCGCTTGGTCGGTGTAAAATTTACTGATTGCACCATCAAAGGGCAGGATCATAACGCACTCCAGATAACATGATGCTTAACATGCGCTTTATTCAGCGGGTTTCAATCCCACACGCTCATGCAAGCGATCAATTAGCACAACAACCTTGTTCGTGTGGGTGTGATGCGGCATGTGGCCAACTCCGTCCAGCGTGGTGACTGTGATGTCAGCGATTTGGTCTGCCAGTATATCGGTGTGAATGTGCTTTGGCACGATTGTATCGACGGCGCCGTGTATCGCCTCGACCGGAATTGCGATTTCGCTGTAACGCGGGATCATGAGGCCAATTTGGCTTTTCAAAGCCCGGACTTGCAGCGCATTTGCCATTTGTTGTGAACGGCGCAACGCCAAGCCAACGCCGATATGTTCGGCGTAGCCTTGGGGAACAGCCTGAGGCTCGAAAATCTGTTCAAGCGAGCCAGTGATCACGCTTTTAGGCGTGACAGAAGCGATCAACAGACGCATAAATGGGCCCGACCAACGGTTGGCGGTCAACGCATACAGGGTGCCAAGACTGCTTTCCCATTGATTTGAAGGTGCGGATACCAGCACCAGACCCGCAACCATGTCAGGTGCATCCAGCGTCATGCGCAACGCGACCGAGCCGCCAAAGCTTTGGCCTAAGACGTAAACCTTTTCATAGCCGAGCGCGCGGATTGCACCCGAAATAAGGGTCGCTTGATCCGTAAGGCTTTCACCGTTTTGGTTAAGGATCGGTGTATGGCCGTGTCCAGGACGGTCAAACATGATCAAGGTAAAACGGTCGATTATGGCAGGCGCCAGCTCAAAAGTCATATCTTGGATATTGCCACCAGCCCCGTGGATCAAAACCAACGGCGGCCCTTGGCCCGTGACTTGTACGTGAATTTTTTGACCGTCAATATTTACGAACTGGCCGACCGGCGGGGTCTTTTCCTCGGCTTGGGTTTCTGCCTTGTTTGCAATCACCCACAGAAAACCGACGGAAATGGCGAGAATTACGATGATATAACTTAGCATTTTCATACCTTTACGTGACCAATCAGGTCGCGGTCAAACGGTGTCGTTTGGTAAATTTGGTTAACCCAATTGCCATAAAGCAAATGCGCGTGACTGCGCCAGCGATTGTCTGGGGCCTTGGCAGGGTTGTCGCCGTGATAGTAATTCAGCGGTACGTTTATATCCGTTCCTTCTGCTATATCGCGGTCATATTCTTGTTTTAGGGTGTCGCTGTCATATTCGAAATGGTTCAGGATATAAAGCGCGCGGTGGGCCTGATCTTCGATCAAACAGGGGCCAACCTCGTCGGATCCAAGCAGCGTAGTTAACGCTGTCTGTTGGTCAAGTTCGCCCTGCTGAGTTTCCGTCCAGCGGCTAACTGGAATGACAAAATCATCGGAAAACCCCCGCAAGTAAGGCGAAGCTGGGGCCAGATTTTTCTGCCTGAAACAGCCAAATGCTTTGGTGTCCATGATGTGTTTTTTGATGCCGTGAAAATGATGCATCATCGCCATACCGCCCCAGCATACGCCAAACGTCGAATGCACGTTGGACTGTGTCCAATCCATCACTTCTGTCATTTCGTCCCAATAAGAAACGTCTTCAAACGCCAGATGTTCAATTGGTGCGCCTGTGATAATCAGCCCGTCAAGTTTGCAATCTTTCACCGCCTGAAACGGTTGATAAAACGAGTCCATATGTTGGGCAGACGTATTACGCGACGTGTGTTCGCTCATGCGGATCAGGGTCAGTTCGATCTGCAAAGGACCAGCCCCGATCAGGCGGGCAAATTGGGTTTCTGTTTGGATTTTCTTGGGCATTAAATTCAACAGCCCGATTTGCAGCGGGCGAATGTCTTGCCGGGCTGCCTGGGCGTCGGAAACAACATTCACGCCCTCGTCTTGAAGGATCCGAAAGGCGGGCAGGGTTGAGGGCAGTTTAATCGGCATGATTTTTCCTAATGGTCCCTAACTGGACCCAACTTTAGCATCTATCGCTTGGGCAACAAGCGCGTCAAAATCAGCAGTGTCACGCACCGTTGCAACATCATCCGCGGCAACCGTTACGCCCCAGTTTTCAGCCATTGACTGATAGAGCGGCAAACGGTGATCTAGGGCCTTGGCATAGATCCAACGGATGAACGCATCTGGGTCAACATCACCCTCGGACATGTTGTTTTCATTTATATATTCCTGCCAACCAGCAGTCAAGAATTCTGGCTGATACGACATAGGTTTCGGGGCTTTATCAAAGCGGCGGATCAGCTCGGTCCGGTGGGACTCGTCGCCTTTGATCCAGACCATAAGGCAGGTCTTTGAAAGCTCGGACAGAATCGGATCATCAGCGTCATTTGGAACCACCCACTCACAAATCGAGCCGCCGGTGTCGCAGATGAAATTTGGATATTGATACAACGCCTTGGCCCGTTTGATGAAATGCGCTGTGTCGTTCAAGGCCGCAATTTCGGCCGCGCGAAACTGTTCCTGTCGGCGGCAATATTCCGTATAGGGCAGGCCACCCTTTGAGGGATCACCTGGCTTTCCAAGGTAGGTTGAAACCGGCGATAGATTGTCAAAAGTGATGTTAGACGCAATATAGATCGAGTCGCTGCGCAATAATTCCTCCAGAAACGGATTTCGCATTGCTTCGGATTTGAAATTATCAACGATATGTTCGCCCATATAACGCGTGCCTATGCGGTAATCGACCGAGTAATGAAACCAGTCGCCACTTTCACGCAGCATGTTAGAAATATAGGTTTTTCCAAGGCCGGACATCCCAAACAGCATCACCCGTTTTCTCGGCGTGTTCGTCCACTCATTGGCCGATGAATACAACATTTCCGTCTCTTTTCAGCGAATTGGCCTTCGCTTTAGCGCGTTTTTGTCAACCGGATCAATGTCTGGCGCAATAAATAACGTGGCGTCGGGTGGATTGACCACTTTGTAAGGGCAGCATAGCCTTTGGCGTATGACCCCAGGCAAAAAATATCTGACGTCAGAAGAAATCAGACCCTTGGCTGCCCGCAGCGATTTTATGGGTGGATTGATGCTGTTACATTGCTTTGGTTGGATCGCGCTGGCTTTGGCTGTATTTTCCTTTTGGCCAAACCCGCTGACATTTGTTTTGGCGGTCGGATTAATTGGTTCACGCCAATTGGGGCTGGCAATTCTGATGCATGACGGTGCGCATCGGGCGTTATTTAAAACCGGATGGCTGAATGAATTTGTCGGGACATGGGTTTGCGGCAATCTTATTTTGGCCGATATGGCGACTTACAGGCATTATCACCTGACGCATCATCGGTTCACGCAAAGCGACAAAGACCCCGATATCGTACTGTCAAAACCCTTTCCGACAACGCGCGCCAGTCTGATGCGCAAGTTTATTCGGGATTTAACGGGTCGAACAGGGCTTAGGCAACTTGGCGGGCAAGTCGTGCTTTGGTTCAAAATGGCGGGCGATACGGATGCTGTTAATGAGGCAGACAAACAGGCGCAGGCTTTTAAGGGCGGCGGGCCCGTTGGCGCTGTATTGGCGAACGGGGCGATCTTCATTGTTATGGCTCTAGTTGGCGAATGGTGGTGGTGGTTTGCCTTTTGGCTGCTGCCATTAATGACATGGTTCCAATTGGTTTTGCGCATCCGCAACATCGCAGAACACGCGCTGACCGAATATTCAGACGATCCGTTTAAAAATGTGCGGACTACGCTGGCTGATCCGATTACCACTCTGTTTTTGGCGCCCTATTGGGTGAATTACCACCTTGAGCATCATTTGATCATGCACGTGCCCTGTTGGAACCTGAAAAAGATGCACACTCTGATGATTGCAAAAGGGCATGGCCAAGCGATGAATGTCGCGCCGAATTACTGGGGTGTTCTATGGGCCGTCGGCTGGAAAAATCGCGTGGCCTAAGTGGTCTGTTTATGCTCTGACCAAATATTAACGAAATTCGCCGCCAGAATTATTGCCGCACCAACGAACACCGCGATCACCAACGGCTCGTCATAATAGAAGATGCCGATGCTTGCTGCTAATGGCAACCGCACAAAATCCATTGGAAAAACGAACACCGCAGGTGCAATCTGTAAGGCCGAGGTGATACAGAAATGCGCGAATAATCCAGCGAACCCGACAAGTATCACCCAAGGCAATGTTTGCGCCGATGGCAGGGCAAAATCGCCGTCGAAACCGGCGAACGCTAAACCCAGCACCGCCTGAATGACCGTTAGCCAGAACAAGATGCAGGTGGTGGAATGATTGTACGTCAAAAGTTTGGTGCTGATTGCTGATCCAGCAAAAAACAGCGCGCAAAGGGCGGCGGCGATAATACCTGGGCTAAATCCGATCTGATCAGGGCGTGCCACAATCAGAATTCCAGCAAAGCCAATAAGGGCCGACCCAAGCCTGATCGGCGTTAATTTCTCCGACAAAAAGAACGGTGCGAACAGGGCCACCCATAGCGGTACTGAAAACTCAAAAGCAAAAAGTTGGGGCAGGGTGATGACGGTCAAGGCATAGAACCAAAGGTTTTGCCCGACAAAATGGCTGGAATTGCGCAACAGATGTAGACCCATGTTTTGCGTGCTGACTTGTGAAAGCGTGCCAGCCCACTTGCCGACCAATAAAACGACGACGACGCCCAACAACGACCGGTAAGCCATGATTTCAAATGTATCAAGCTCGTGCGCAACTTCGCGGCCCGCAACCGCCATCGAGGTAAACGAAACCACGGCCCCCATCATCCAAAGGGCGGCTTTGATCGGCTGAGCTTGCATCTTTGTTCCTTAAATATCCCCGCCGGAGGCCAGAATAGTTTTGCAGCGCGTAAAAGAAGTATGCCTCTGGCAGGGATATTTGAAAGAACAAAGATGTAGGCTGGTAAAATTTAATCGATTTTTAGGAAATCCACGTCAGGATAGCGTGGCGGCACAGGCGGGGACGCCGATGGCCGCGAACGAAGATGGTGCCTTGGGGGAAATCCTCAGGGCGCTATTCCCACTCGATTGTGCCAGGTGGTTTTGATGTTATGTCATAAGTCACGCGATTGATGCCTGGAACTTCGTTAATAATACGGGTCGCAGTTTCGCCCAGGAATTCGTGACTGAACGGATAGTAATCAGCCGTCATGCCATCCACAGACGTCACGGCGCGCAGCGCGCAAGCGAAATCATAGGTACGCCCATCGCCCATTACCCCGACCGTGCGTACGGGTAAGATGGCCACGAAAGCCTGCCAGATCTCATCATACAGCCCGTGTTTGCGGATCTGGTCGATATAAACCGCATCAGCTTTGCGCAGGATGTCAATTTTAGGCCGTGTAATTTCGCCCGGACAACGAATGGCTAGACCCGGACCCGGGAAAGGGTGGCGGCCAACAAAGCTTTCAGGAAGGCCCAGTTCACGGCCAAGGCTGCGCACTTCGTCTTTGAACAGCTCGCGCAGGGGCTCGACCAGTTGCATGTCCATGCGCTCGGGCAGACCGCCAACATTGTGGTGGGATTTGATTGTGACCGAAGGGCCACCAGCAAAACTAACGCTTTCGATCACGTCGGGGTACAGCGTGCCTTGGGCCAGAAATTTGGCGCCACCTACGGAACCAGCGTGCTTTTCAAAAACATCTATGAACAGCTTGCCGATGATTTTCCGTTTGGTTTCAGGATCAGACTGGCCATCAAGCGCGCCCAAAAATAATTCGCTTTCGTCGGCATGGATCAACGGAATGTTGTAGTTATCGCGAAACATCGACAAGACTTCGTTGGTTTCACCTTCACGCATCAGGCCCGTATCAACATAAACACAGGTCAATTGATCGCCAATCGCTTCGTGAATCAGAACGGCCGCGACCGAACTGTCGACACCGCCGGATAGGCCGCAAATAATTTTAGCGTCGCCAACTTGAGCCTGAATTTTGCGGATTGCTTGTTCGCGGTAAGCGCCCATTGTCCAGTCGCCCTTGAAACCGGCGAGCTTGACGAAATTGGCGTAAAGCGCTGCACCCTTTGGCGTGTGATGCACTTCTGGGTGGAACTGCACTGCGTAGAAATCACGCGAGATATCCGCAGTGATCGCATAGGGTGCATTTGGCGATGTGCCGTAAACCTGAAATCCTGGCGCAAGTTTGGAAACATGATCACCATGGCTCATCCAGACTTGTTCTTCGCCTTTCTCAAACCAACCGTTCAAAAGGGGTAAAGATTGACCCGGCGTGACGAACGCCCGCCCAAATTCGGCCGTACCTTGCCCACGTTCGACCAAGCCGCCGAGACAATGCATCATCACCTGTTGGCCATAACAAATCCCAAGGATAGGAACGCCCAAATCAAACAAGCCAGCGGGCGGCATTGGCGCGCCATCGGTGAAAACCGACGCGGGGCCACCAGATAGAATCACTGCTTTCGGGGCGAATTGGCTTAGAAAATCATCGTCGACTTTGTTGAACGGATGGATTTCACAATAGACGTTTAATTCGCGTAGGCGTCTCGCGATCAACTGGGTAACTTGGCTACCAAAATCAATGATAAGAAGGCGGTCATGGGTGTTTTTGCTCATGTCAGACCTCTAAGTTCTGGACCTGTAAAGTGCAAGACCCGTCAGTCGGATTGCATGTCGCTTTGCGATGCAAATCGCCGCAATTTTGTCGTGATTGGAATTTGGTGTGGGTTAGGTTGGGTTAGTTCTGAAATTTTTGGCTTTTGAAAGCCTGCCTTCAAGAAGGAAAACCGTCATGTCCGATGTGCAAGCAAAACCAAAAAGAGTTCGAGGCGGCGGCGGAGCAGCACGGCGTGCAGAACGCACCGCACCTCGGCTTGAGGCCGCAAAATACATTGAACGCAATATTCCGAATTACGAAATTTTGAATGACGAAGCGTTGGCTATTATTGAAAAGAACGCGGAAACGGTTTTGGCAGAAGTTGGCGTTAACTTTGTCGACAATCCTGATGCTTTGGAAACCTGGCGCAAAGCTGGCGCACGGATTGAAGGCGAGCGCGTGTATATTCCGCGTGGATTGGCCCGAAAATTATGTGCCACAGCCCCGTCGTCCTATATTCAACATGCTAGAAACCCGGAACGCAATGTGGAAATCGGCGGCAAAAATATGGTGCTTGCACCTGTCTATGGCCCTCCGTTTGTGCGCGATCTTAAGGGTGGGCGGCGGTATGCGACAATTGCTGATTTCCAGAAATTCGTGAAGCTAGGCTATATGTCCAAATGGCTGCACCATTCTGGCGGCACTGTGTGCGAACCTACGGATGTTGCGGTGAACAAACGCCATCTTGATATGCTTTATGCGCATATGACGTTGTCAGATAAACCTTATATGGGCTCGGTTACTGAACCAAGTCGGGCTGTCGACAGCGTTAAAATGTCAGAAATTCTGTTTGGTAAAGAGTTTGTTGCGGAAAATACCGTGATGACGTCGTTGATTAACATCAACTCGCCCCTGACATTTGACAGCATCATGATGGGCGCGCTTGAGGTCTACGCGCGCGCAAATCAGGCTTGTATCATTTCACCCTTTATTGTGGGTGGCGCAATGGCGCCCGTGTCAGTGACAGGCACATTGACCCAGGTTTTGGCCGAAGCATTGGCTGGTATTGCCTATAGCCAGTTAATCCGCCCCGGCGCGAAAGTGATTTTTGGGGCCTTTGTAACCTCGATCGATATGAATTCAGGTGCGCCGACGTTTGGCACACCAGAAGCCAGTAAAATTCTGTACGGTGCAGGACAATTGGCGCGACGTCTAGGATTGCCTTTCCGATCTGGTGGTGGATTGTGTGGTTCAAAGCTGCCGGATGCGCAGGCTGGGTATGAAACCGCAAATACATTGAATGCTGCCTTGTTGGGCGGGGTAAACTTCTGCCTACATGCTTGCGGGTGGCTTGAAGGCGGGTTGGTTGCCAGTTTTGAAAAGTTCGTGCTTGATGCGGATCAGCTTGGCGTTCTTCATTCCATCGCAGCGGGTGTTGAATACGACGAAAACGGCCAGGCCATGGATGCGATATTTGAAGTTGGTCCGGGTGGTCATTATCTTGGCTGTGCGCACACGCAAGAAAATTTCAAATCGGCTTTTTGGCGCAGTGGCGTGCTGGATTACAAGCCCTATGAAACCTGGGAAGAAGACGGCGGCAAGGACAGCATGACCTTGGCCTCGGACAAGGTTGAAAAGATGATGTCTGAGTATGTTCAGCCACCCATTGACCCAGCTATCGATGAAGCACTGAAAGCCTTTATCGCCGAACGCAAAAACAGCGAACTGGACGCATTCGTTTAGGTTTGTTTTGTTGGCTTTGCCTTGCTAAGCGATGTGGATTCCGCGATTAACGCGGCCAATATTTCTACGTGTTTCGTTATGCTGTAGGTTGTAGCGGCAGTTTTTCGACTGGCCTCAAGATCCTGTTCAATTGTTAACAATCGGGCAACGGCTTGACCCGTTGATGGCAACGCTGTGACCCGCAATAATCGTCTAAGATCCCGGCTGCGTTGAAATTCAGCAGCGCCTAAACGCGCGGCGCGGATCAACATGCGTGGGCGGCGTAGCTTGTTGATAATAGTCTGTAAATCATGCATGGAAGGCTCTTTCGGTTTTGGCAGATACCGGACCATTGCATAGGTTTTCTTACCGTTGCGCGAAGTCGTTTAATGCGCGCGGTGCTTTTTCAATTGTTTCCACATACGAAACAATAACGGCAATTTTGTTGCATTTTAACCAAATCATAAACAATCAATCCTAAGTAGATTCTCCTATCCAGCGTGGGGACAGGAATGAAACACTCATCAAGTTTTGATATGGATCAAACCGGATTTGGCCAATTGCCGATTTGGGTGCCTGATGATGCGCGGGCCTATCTTGCCCATGTGGTCGGGGGCAAATCTATGCGCCAACTTGCGCGCCAGAAAAATGGTCATGCATCCACAATTTCGCGGTTTGTGCAGCGGCTGGAAAACCGCCGTGACGAACCACTGGTCGACCTGGCTCTAAGCGCTCTTGAAGGCCGCTCGACCACGTCAGTTACCTCACAGAATCAGGACTTATTGAAAGGGAATACCATGGGCAAAATTGATGTGATCGATCGGATTGCGACGGACACCGAGCTTCGTTTAGAGGCCAAGAGGATTTTGCGCCGCCTTTGTGAAACGGCGACATTTCTTGTTATGGCGCCGGCTATGGAAAAGGCGGCGGTCATGCGGAAATCTGAAAAGGGGCATCCGGTTAAAATCGCCGTACTTGATCGCCACATTGCCCAAGCCTTTGCCCTGAAAGACTGGATCGAATGTGCCAAAACGGGCAAAGTTCGGACCTATCACATAACCAGTGCCGGTAAGGCGGGGTTAAAGCGGATTTTGGCGAATGAAGCGGCTGAAAATGGCGATGTTGGCAGTTTTTGCGAAGATGCATTCCTTGCCCAACATAAGGAATGGGACGACACCCAACCAGTGTTACCTGCCAACAACAGGCGCAAAAATCCGCGCTATAACTTGGCAGAAAGCCCACTAACATCATTGGGACGGCGCAAAGATTGCGATGGGCTGCCGTTTTTATCAACGGAACTTATTCAAGCCGGCGAACATTTGCGCGAAGATTTTGAAATGGCCCAAATGGGCGCGCGCGTCACCCAAAACTGGGACCGTTTCTTGGTGGGGGGGCGGTCTGGCGGGTTTTCGGCGGGACGTGGCCCTGCAGAGGGGCCGCAAGATGCGCGTGAACATGTGGCGCAAGCCCTGAAGTTTCTTGGGCCGGGACTTGGTGATATTGCGCTTAGGTGTTGTTGCTTTCTTGAGGGTATGGAAACCGCCGAAAAGCGTATGGGATGGTCAGCTAGATCAGGAAAGATCGTTTTGCGTATCGCTTTGCAACGGCTGAAACAGCATTACGAAAACGCACACACATCGCTTCCACCCCAATGAAGGGGTGAAAATCTGAATGGCTGTGGCAGTTTAACGCGTGTTTTCTGTCATGCGCCGACGCACATACGTGTCAACGGACTCGGTCAATGTATCCATGTGCGTATCATCAAAGAAATGTCCCGCTCCATCAACCAGTTGGTGCGTGACAGTGATGCCTTTTTGCTCGTGCAGTTTTTCAACCAAGGCATCAACATCTTCATTTGGCACAACACGGTCGTTTGATCCGTTGATAATAAGGCCAGAAGACGGGCAAGGTGCCAGAAAGCTGAAATCATACATATTGGCGTTTGGTGACACGGTGATGAATCCTGAAATTTCAGGCCGCCGCATCAAAAGCTGCATGCCAATCCATGATCCAAACGAAAATCCGGCAACCCAGCAATGTTTTGCATTGGGATTAAGCGCCTGCAGATAATCAAGTGCTGCCGCTGCATCAGACAACTCGCCGATGCCCTGATCGTATTCACCTTGGCTGCGACCGACGCCGCGGAAGTTGAAGCGCAGAACAGTGAAGCCCATTTTATAAAACGTATAATGCAGATTATAAACAACCTTGTTGTTCATCGTGCCGCCAAATTGCGGATGCGGATGCAAAATGATGGCAATCGGTGCATCGCGTGCTTTTTGAGGGTGATAGCGACCTTCTAAACGTCCGTCAGGACCAGCAAAAATAACTTCGGGCATAGGGTGTTTCAGCTCCGTTTTCTTAGGCTCGTTGTTCCTTGATCAAATATCCTGAGAATACTTGACGAAATTTCTCGGATAACCTAGAACAATTCTAAATTTGGGGCAAGAAACACCTGCCACTTGTCATGTGAACTAAGGGGTGCGCACCCGCGCGTCAACTCTGCCGAAGGTCTAAAAGCCATGAAACTCAGCACCAAAGGTCGATATGCGATGATTGCGCTGGCTGATCTTGCGCAAAACGGTGAAAATGCGCTGACTTCTCTGGGCGAAATTTCGGCCCGCCAGGATATTTCGTTGGCTTATCTTGAGCAGCTTTTCGTCAAGCTGCGCCGTTCCGGTATTGTTGAAAGTGTGCGGGGGCCTGGCGGTGGCTATCGTTTGGCTAAATCCACCGATTCCATCCGAGTTTCGGAAATCCTAACAGCGGTCGATGAAACAATGGATGCTTTGGCCAAAGGGGCCGGGGCTACAGGTGCGTCAAGTGGTTCGCGGGCGCAATCCGTGACCAATCGGTTTTGGGAAAGCCTTTCGGCAAATGTATATGTTTTTCTGCATCAGGCGCGCCTGTCAGATATCGTTGAAAACCAAATGGCGCCGTGCCCCGCCGTGCCAAACCTGCTGCAATTGGTAGATCCGGAATGACCCGCACCTATCTAGACTGGAACGCAACAGCCCCTTTGCGCCCCGAAGCCCGCGCCGCAATGATTGATGCAATGGATGTGTTGGGTAATCCCTCCAGCGTTCACGGCGAAGGCCGCGCGGCCAAATCGATTGTGCAAAAGGCCCGCGATCAAATCGCCCAAGCCTTTGGTGCGGCTGGGTCTGACATCGTGTTTACCGCCAGCGCCACCGAAGCTGCGGCTTTGGCGATGAATGGTCAGGGTCTTTCATGTGCAGCTGTTGAACATGATTGCGTTACGGCTTGGTGTGAGAGTAACTTACTTTGTGATGACAATGGGTTAGTCGGCGTTTCTGATCCAAAAAACAGCACGCTACAGGCCGTTAACAGCGAAGTTGGTACGGTGCAAAACCTGCCTGATGGCCTGGCCTGCGTGGATTTTGTGCAGGCCTTTGGCAAAATTCCGGTGGCTTTTGATTGGTCTGGAGCGCAAACGGGATTGTTGTCAGCCCATAAAATTGGCGGGCCAAAAGGCGTTGGCGCCTTGGTGGTTCGTAAAGGCATCGATCTGAAAGCCCAGATTAAGGGTGGTGGCCAAGAACAAGGCCGTCGCGCGGGCACTGAAAACGTTATCGGTATCGCCGGATTTGGCGCGGCGGCCCAAGCGGCTGCGCGCGATTTGGATGTTGGTGTTTGGCAGGATGTGGCGCACAAGCGCGATCTGCTTGAGGCGCGTCTTCAGGATGAATGCCATGAGCTGATCGTTTTCGCACAAGGCGTCAAACGCTTGCCCAATACCAGCTATTTCGCCGCTCCTGGTTGGAAGGGTGAAACCCAAGTGGTGCAGATGGATTTGGCTGGATTTGCCATTTCGGCGGGCTCGGCCTGTTCAAGCGGCAAGGTGAAGGCCAGCCAAGTTTTGCTGGCGATGGGATACAACGAAAATACCGCAGCTAGCGCGGTGCGTGTGTCTATTGGGCCTGCGACGACAGAACAAGAAATCCAGCGTTTCGCAGACGCTTGGATCACGCAATACAAACGCTTTGCTGCAAGGGCGGCATAATTTTGATGAAGGACAACACATGAACGCGGTAATTGACAAAGTAGTGGTCAAAGAAGGTGTCGATCAGGAAACGGTCGCTGCGGTTCAGTCCGTTGGCGAGAAATACAAATACGGTTTTGAAACCGACATTGAAACCGAGTTTGCCCCGCTTGGCCTTAACGAAGACATTGTGCGCCTGATTTCCGAAAAGAACGGCGAACCTGAATGGATGTTAGACTGGCGGCTAGAAGCCTTTGCTCGTTGGCAACAGCTTGAAGAGCCTGACTGGGCGATGGTCAGCTATCCTAAGATCGATTTTCAGGAAATTTACTATTACGCCCGCCCAAAATCGATGGAGGAAAAGCCAAAATCTTTGGATGATGTTGATCCAAAGCTGCTGGAAACCTATGCCAAACTTGGCATTCCATTGAAAGAACAGGCGATTTTGGCAGGCGTTGAAGGGGCGGGTGCGACCCCCGTTGAAGGCCGCAAAGTTGCGGTTGATGTGGTGTTTGACAGCGTTTCGGTTGGCACAACGTTTCAGGATGAACTGGCCAAAGCTGGTGTGATATTCTGTTCAATTTCCGAAGCGATCCGCGAGCATCCCGAACTGGTGCGCAAGTATCTGGGCTCGGTCGTGCCGCAGTCGGATAATTTTTATGCCACGCTGAATTCCGCCGTGTTTTCAGATGGTTCGTTTGTTTACATTCCTGAAGGCACCAAATGCCCGATGGAATTATCGACGTATTTTCGCATCAATGCCGAAAACACCGGCCAGTTTGAACGCACGCTGATCATTGCCGATAAGGGCGCTTATGTCAGCTATCTTGAAGGCTGCACGGCCCCGCAACGCGATACAAATCAGTTGCATGCAGCCGTGGTTGAACTGGTGTTGCTGGAAGATAGCGAGATTAAGTATTCAACGGTTCAAAACTGGTATCCCGGGGATGAAAATGGTGTGGGTGGCATTTATAATTTTGTTACCAAACGTGCCGATTGTCGTGGCGATCGTTCCAAGGTGATGTGGACGCAAGTCGAAACAGGCTCGGCTGTGACGTGGAAATACCCTAGCTGCATTCTGCGGGGTGATGACAGTCAGGGCGAGTTTTATTCCATCGCCATCGCCAACAACATGCAGCAGGCCGATACGGGCACCAAGATGGTGCATTTGGGCCAGCGGACAAAATCGCGGATTGTTAGCAAAGGGATTTCGGCAGGCAAAGCGCAAAACACTTATCGCGGCTTGGTTTCCATGCACCCAAAGGCGAAAAACAGCCGCAATTACACCCAATGCGACAGCCTGCTGATCGGCGGCGATTGTGGTGCGCATACGGTGCCTTATATCGAAGTGCGCAACAATTCTTCGCGGGTTGAACACGAGGCGACAACGTCAAAAGTTGATGACGAGCAATTGTTTTACTGCCGCCAGCGCGGCATTGATGAAGAGGCGGCTTTGGCGCTGATCGTCAATGGGTTTGCCAAGGAAGTTCTGCAATCCTTGCCGATGGAATTTGCGATGGAAGCACAGGCTTTGGTGGCGATTTCGCTTGAGGGGTCGGTGGGATAAATGCCGCATGGATACGACAACGACAGGCGGTTTCAATTCAACAGTATGAAACAAGTTCACGGCTTTGTTAGCTGGGCCTTTGGAGTGTTGCTTGGGGTGGCGATCCTAATAGGGCTTTCGGTGGTTTTTCCCAACTCACCCTTTGTTTTTAACGTTGTCTTTTCAGCAGGCATGGGAATTGCATTCATGGTGTTTCAGGGCAAAAGGTTCGCCCGCAAATCGCGTGCAGATATGGAGCGAAATGAAGTCGAGTACAGAAATATGATAGAAGCGGAAAAACAAAAAAAGATCGACGAAATGCGTAGGGCCAATTCAAATATTCCCGAAGTGGAACGAAAGCCAGTTACTGGAAGTTGGCGTGACAAATAGATATCGCACGTAATCAAACCGATGAACCACTTTGGTAAGCCGAGCGATGACGTAGAAATAAGGAAAGTCTGACAGATGTCCGGCAACGCAATGGAAGAGGGTCTGATGACCCAAATCGGCAACCCCAGCCATCTTGATCCCAGCCGGATCGGGTTTTTGGCGGGTGCTGTGCCGGGCTTTTTGATTGTCATTTTCCTGCCGAGTTTTGTCCCACGTCTAACAGGATTTGGCGCGGCTTTCATAGGCTTGGTCATAGGTTTGGCGATTGCTTTAACGGTGACACGGCGTCTGCAGGCCAAGATTAAAGCGCGCGAAGTACTGCGCATGATTGAAGAACGAAAACGCGATGCGACGGAAACAGAACTTCAGATCGCAGAAATGAATGAAGGGGTTAATGATGGCAGATAGACCTAAACGCTCGCTTAAGCACAGCTTGATTTCTGGCTTGATTGTACTATCGATCCTGTGGATCACACGCGGATATTGGAGCGGGCAGGGCCTGCTTTATCTGGTAATTGCGGCCCTTATTTCCGGCGTGATGGCGGAATATGCCACGAAACACATTTTGCGTTTTATGGCCCCGCCAAAAGACCCAGAAGAATAGTTAACGAATAGAACCGCAAATATGCGGATTACGGAGAAGAAGAATGCTAAAAATTGATAACCTCGCTGTCAAACTTGAAGAAGAAGACAAAGAAATTCTTAAAGGCCTGTCGTTAACAGTGCCGGACGGCGAAGTGCACGCGATTATGGGGCCAAACGGGTCTGGTAAATCGACAATGTCTTACGTTTTGTCGGGCAAGGGCGGTTATGAAACGACGGCTGGTACGGCCACGCTTGATGGCGTTGATCTGCTGGATATGGAGCCTGACGAACGCGCTGCGGCGGGTCTGTTTCTGGCGTTTCAATACCCCGTGGAAATTCCAGGTGTTGGCAACATGACGTTCCTGCGAACAGCAGTCAATTCGCAACGTAAAGCACGTGGCGAAGACGAACTCTCGGCGGCTGATTTTTTGAAATTGGTGCGCGCCAAAGCTAAATCGTTGAAAATCGACGCGGAAATGTTGAAACGTCCGGTTAATGTTGGTTTTTCTGGCGGCGAAAAGAAGCGCAACGAAATTCTACAAATGGCGATGCTTGAACCGAAGATGTGCATCATGGATGAAACCGACAGCGGCCTTGACGTGGACGCGATGAAGCTGGTGGCCCAAGGGGTTAACGCGCTGCGCGATGGCAAACGGTCATTTCTGATTATCACCCATTATCAGCGGCTTCTGGATCATATCAAACCCGATGTTGTGCACATCATGGCAGACGGCAAGATCATCAAATCCGGCGGTCCTGAATTGGCGCTTGAAGTTGAAAACAACGGTTATACCGATCTTTTGGCAGAGGTTGCTTAGATGGCGGCCCCGATGAAAACGCAAAACCAGTTTACTGGAGCCGATATTGTTCTGCCAAAGGGCGGACAATGGGCCAATGAGGCGCGCAAAGCAGCTTTGGCGCGGTTGGTTGAAACCGGTTTACCCACGCGGCGTGACGAATATTGGAAGTTTACGCAGCCTGACGACTTGGTGAAATCCGAGCCAACTCCGGCCTCTTTGCTGGTCACGGATGAGAACCCGGTTTTTTCAGATATTGACCAGCTAAGTCTTGTTTTTGTCGATGGTGTTTTTGATGCTGCAGCTTCCGATCCCTTGGTGTTGCAACATGTTGAAATCGAAACCCTGCAAGATGCCGCGTCGCGAGATATTCACTGGGCGCGCGATCTATACGGAGTGCTTGAAACACGTGGGCAAACGCCTGTTGCGCGATCCTTAGCGGCGTTGAATACAGCAACAGCCGAACAGGGCCTGGTTATTCGTGTGACTGGCAAGGCAGCTAAACCAATCTGTTTGCAATACACCCGCACATCAGAAACGGCAGATGCGGTAGTTCACACAATCATAAAAGTTGAAACTGGTGGCGAATTTACCCTGTTGGAAAATGGTCCGGCAGCGGCGCGAATGAACTTGGTGCTTGAAGTTGATATTGCTGATGGCGGTAATTTCAACCACATCAGAACGCAAGGGCGCGATCATCAACGCCGCGCTGTGGCCCATATTTTTGCGCGCTTAGGCAGCAAAAGCCAGTTCAAGTCGTTTACGTTAACCGTTAACGGCGCTTTGACACGCAATGAATGCATCATTGAAATGCTGGGCAACGATGGTCATGCCTCGATTTCCGGTGCTTCTGTTGGCGATGGCGCGACTGGTGCTTATCATCAGGATGACACGGTTTTCATTACCCATGACGCCCTGAATTGCGAAAGCCGTCAGGTGTTCAAAAAGGTGCTGCGCAACGGCGCCACTGGGGTGTTCCAAGGTAAGATTTTGGTCAAACAGCACGCTCAGAAAACTGATGGATACCAATTGTCTCAGGGTTTGTTGTTGGATGAAGATAGCCGGTTTTTGGCCAAACCTGAGCTGGAAATCTACGCCGACGATGTGATTTGTTCGCATGGGGCCACTGTTGGCGCAATTGATGAATCTGCTTTGTTTTACTTGACCTCCCGCGGCATTCCGGCGGCGCAAGCGACCGATATGCTGGTTTTGGCGTTTTTGGCACAAGCCTTGGAAGAAATCGAAAACGAAGCCATTCGTGATGATCTGCAAATCCGGCTTGAAGCCTGGATTGAACGGCACAGAAGTTAGACACGGGCTTAATAGGGGCTAAGGCGCACAATGAAATCATTTTTTATCGACGTACTGGAAACGTACCGCATTCCGAGCAAGGTTTTTGCGCGCAAGCTTGCGAATGGTGTGACCGAACCACAATTGCTGGTTTGGTTGCTATTTGCCTGTATGATATCGTTTCTTGTGCGTCTTCCCAGTTTAATTTTGGTGCATCAAGCCGGCAACGTTGAAGGTCCGTTACAAGCTCTAATGGCGGGAAGTCTGGTTGCCAGTGTTTTCTTCGCCCCAATTTTCTTTTATGTGTTTGCCGCCTTTACCGCCCTTTTTGCAAAGTTTCTTGGCGGCAAGGGCACTTGGCAATCTGCAAGGCTCGCGTTGTTTTGGTCATTGATCGCGATGCAACCACTGGTGTTGGTAACACAGGTTATGGCGGTTCAATTGGGGCCAAACCTTATCACCCAAGGCATCTTAATGGCTTTGGCCGCGTTTTTTACATGGGTTTGGTACACAGGTATGAAGGTATCGGGTTGGCCGTCAAATACCGAAGCCGCCTAAAAACCATCGCTAATATGTCATAATTTGATCCCATTTATTTGCAATATGTCTTAGCACAGGCTGGGCCGGGGCGGTTTTGCAAAGGTCAAAAAACGTGCACGCGGTTGATTATTCCCCACATCACGGTTCGCATTCTGCGAATTCACCCCGACGCAGGTATCGCATTGGGCAGGACACGGCCACCCATAAGGTGCTGTTCGCTTGGTTTGACATGGCCAAATCGACCCGAAGGTTGATTGTCGAAAAACCCAGTGAAGCGCGGCTTTTATATCTGTTGCTTTGGTCAGATCTAGCATTTTTTCTGTCGTGGACCCTAAAAGCAGTCGTTGTGCCGAACCAGGCTGGTTTATCATTGGTATCGGTCGAAATTGGCGTGCTATTCTTTGTTGCGATAGTCGTGCGCACTGGGGCTCTGTATATTTTTGCCATGGTCGCCGGTGCGATTGCCCGAATTCTTGGTGGTCGCGGCACGTGGCGCAATACCCGCATCGCTGTGTTCTGGGGCGCGTATGTCACGGCTCCATTTGGTGTCATTGCAGCGCTGTTTTCTGTTCTTTTCGTCAGCCTTGAAGCCAGTTTTCCGATCTTCGCAGCGCCTTGGATTTCCCAGCCACCATACTATCTTGGGTTGCTGCCATTCATTTGGTACATTTCGGCAGGGATCGCTAAGGCGCATGGTTTTGAAAAAACTTCACCGGTTTTTCTGGCTTTATCCGTTGTTTCGCTTGTGGCCTTGTTAGGTGGCATGTATTTTCATGCCAGAGGAATGATCTGAAGGCCTGAATTTTCATGAATAACCAAATCAAGGCATTGCTCCGGTTAACGGTGCAAGACCCTCGTGCTGCGGCAGCTGGATTACTTGTAGATGAACACGCGCGCGCAAATGCGATAAAGCTGGCTATTTTGGTGGTGATCTTCGGAGTATTTGCGTCCTATATTAATGCGCAGATTGCCCCTGAGAATTTCGAAGGCCTATTCGCCACAACTCTTCTATCAAACCCGTTCTTGTTGACCATTATCCAGTTCGTGACTTTGATGATTTCGGTCATTGCAATTCACGTAATCGGCCGGATGTTCGGTGGGCGAGGTGGCTTTGATCAGGCCATTTTGATATCCGCATGGCTGCAGTTTTTCACTTTGATGGTGCAAATCGCACTTATTCCCGTGGCAATTATAGCGCCTACCGTAGCTGGATTGTTAAGTGGTCTGAGTTATGTCTATTTCGTATGGTTGATGGTCAACTTCATCGCTGAATTGCACGGGTTCCGTTCGCTTTGGAAAGTGTTGGGTGGGATTGTTGGCGCGAGTTTCGCGGCCTCGTTTATTATCCTGATGTTTTTGGGCCTATTCGGTGTGGAGTTTGGGGGAGTTTAACTATGTATGATGTTGAAAAAATCCGCAAAGATTTTCCAATTCTAGCACGAACTGTGCATGATAAGCCTTTGGTTTATCTTGATAATGGCGCTTCGGCCCAGAAACCCAATGTCGTGATCGATGCGGTGACACGCGGCTATGCCGAAGAATATGCCAACGTGCATCGCGGTCTGCATTTCCTGTCAAACCTGGCGACGGATAAATACGAGGCTGTGCGTGGTGTCGTTCAGACCTTTTTGAACGCCAAACATGAAGACGAGATTCTGTTCAATTCCGGCACAACCGAAGGCATTAATACAGTGTCATACGGTTGGGCTGCACCGCGGCTTAAAGCGGGCGACGAGATTATCTTGTCAGTCATGGAACACCACGCCAATATCGTGCCGTGGCATTTTCTGCGCGAACGCCAGGGCGTCGTGCTGAAATGGGTCGAAACCGATGTAAACGGCGATTTAGACCCGCAAGCTGTGATCGATGCGATAACACCGCGCACCAAATTAATCGCGATTACGCAGATGTCTAATGTGTTGGGCACCGTGGTTGATGTGAAAAGCATCTGCACCGAAGCGCGCGCACGCGGTATCGCCGTTTTGGTTGATGGCTCGCAATCCAGCGTGCATGCGCCCGTAGATGTTCAAGATATCGGTTGCGATTTCTTCGCGATCACGGGTCACAAGCTTTATGGCCCATCCGCATCAGGTGCCTTGTATATTCGGCGTGACCGCATGGCCGAAATGCGTCCTTTCATGGGGGGCGGCGACATGATCCGTGAGGTTAGCCGCGAGATTATCACCTATAATGATCCGCCTCACAAATTCGAAGCAGGCACCCCCGGCATCGTGCAAATGATCGGCATGGGTGCGGCGCTTGAATACATGATGGGTTTGGGGATGCACAACATTGCGGCCCACGAAAAGACCCTGCGTGATTATGCGCAATCCAAGTTGTCTGGCCTTAACTGGCTGAATATCCAAGGGAATTCCGCAACCAAGGGCGCGATTTTTTCATTCACGCTGCAAGGTGGCGCGCATCCGCACGACATCTCAACTGTGGTTGATCGGCGTGGTATTGCGGTAAGGGCAGGGCACCACTGCGCCCAACCGTTGATGCAGCATCTAAGCGTCACAGCCACGTGCAGGGCCTCATTCGGGCTTTACAACACAAAGACCGAGGTCGATGCGCTGGTGGATGCGTTGGAGCTGTGCCACGAGCTGTTTGGCTAGCATTTCCCCTCGCCAGCGAAATTGACTAAATTCACTTTGTCACGGGACCAAGTCGTGTGCCCCGGTGACAGGTTTCAATCAACGATACAGCATTTCTAAATCTCCGTCGGGGTGCACCAATGTTCTTCTTCGTCGAACGCTTTTCTAAATGCTTTGTCTGCCTTTACACGGACTTTCGTCGCTGACTTAAGCGCCTTTTCCGCATTTTTTAACGCTTTACGAGCCGCGAATTCTTTGTTTGTTGCATCTCGGCTTTTCGTAACAGCTCTATCGACGCCGCGTTGTGCTGCTTTGATCTTAGCAACACTGCCGCCGGCCTCGGCCTTTTTCAATTTTGCTTGGGCCTCTTTCAACCGTTTGGAACGTAGTTTTTGCTCTCTGATTGCTTTATCAAGGTTTGTCTTGGCACGATTGCGCAACCGAATTGCCTTTTGCTCATTGGCCGAAGCAGCTTTGGCAATGGCTTTCGCTGCTTTCAGTGCTGCACGTGCCTCGCGGCATTTGTTCGACACTTTATTGCTCGGCCTGTTAATATTGATTGATGGGCCCTCGGCGAACGCAATTGAGGCGATCCCCGAAGGTACCACCGCCGCCGCGCTGACAGCCAGCCCATGTTTAAGGAAACTTCGCTTCGATATCCGCATTTTCCACCCACCCTTTCAATCGAATCACAAAGAACGCTCAGAGGGCACACCCGAAACGCGAAAACTCAAATTCTGGACCAAAGGCATTGGGCACGATATCTGGTCACGGCTTTTTGGCTGAGTTGTTATTGTCCTAAATTTTCATTGGGAGTTTTGATCTTAGCCTTGCCGTTGTTGGAAATACCGGGAACGGGCGGCGGAAAATTAAGACCGCTACATTATGATACGCAAGTGTAGCGAATTGCACCGTCAACCCTAGATACTAGACAATCTCAACCACATCTCCAGCTTGTGCTTTCCCCAGTTTTCCGCAAAAACGGCTCCGATTTACTGGCTGATTGCCAATTGCACCCGCCAGATAATTCACATATATCGCCACTTGTTGCACCCGTAGCTCAGCTGGATAGAGCGCTGCCCTCCGAAGGCAGAGGCCACACGTTCGAATCGTGTCGGGTGCACCAATCAATTCA